>NZ_JBIQHY010000027.1:7199-15629 GCF_044508335.1 Actinomadura sp. | reverse complement strand
ATCGTGCCGGTCAACCGTGCCGGTCAGCCGTGCCGGTCAACCGTGCCGGTCAGCCCGCCGCGGCGGCGAGCGCCCGCGCGGTGAGCACCGTCGCCAGATGCGCCCGGTACTCCGCCGACCCGTGCAGGTCGGTGGGCGGTTCGGTGCCCTCCGCGGCCTGCGCGGCGGCCGTCCGGAACGCGTCCTCCGCGGCGGGGCCGCCCCTGACGGCGGTCTCCACCGCACTGGCGCGCACGGGCGCCGGGCCCATGTTGGTCAGCGCGACCCGCGCGTCCTCGATCCCGTCGCCGTTGCGGCGCACCGCGCACGCCACGCCGACGATCGCCCACGCCTGCGCCGTCCGGTGGAACTTCTCGTAGTGGACGCCCCAGCCCGCGCCCAGCTTGGGCACGCGCACGCCCACGAGCAGTTCGTCCGGCTCCATCGCCGACGTCATCCAGTCGACGAAGAACTCCGACGCGGGGATCTCCCGCTCGCCGCGCACGGACCGGACGAGGAACACCGCGTCCAGCGCCAGCGCGACCGCCGGGAGGTCGCCCGCCGGGTCGGCGTGCGCGAGCGACCCGCCGAACGTGCCGCGGTGCCGGACGGCCGGGTCGGCGACCGTCTCCGTCGTCTCCGCGATCAGCGGGACGTGCTCGCGCACCAGCGGATCGCGGATCACCTGGTGGTGCGTCGCCATCGCGCCGATCACGATGGCGTCGCCGTCGTCGCGGATCTCCCGGAGCCCGTCGATCCGGTCGAGGTCGATCAGCGCGTCCGGGATGGCGAGCCGCATCCGCAGCAGCGGCATCAGGCTCTGCCCGCCCGCCAGCACCTTCGCGTCCTCGCCCGCGTCGGACAGCGCCCTGACGGCGTCGTCCACCGAGGCGGGCCGCACGTAGTCGAACGTCGCGGGGATCACTGGTCACCTCCGGCCGAGCCCAGGCCGCCCGCCGCGCCCGGTTGCGCGGCGGCCGGTTCCGTTTCTCCGCGCAGCGCGCGCCAGACGCGCTCCGGCGTGCACGGCATCGCCACGTCGTGCACGCCGTGCGGGCGCAGCGCGTCCACGATCGCGTTGACGACCGCCGGGGTCGAGGCGATCGTGCCCGCCTCGCCGACGCCCTTGACGCCCATGGGGTTGGTCGTCGCGGGAGTCTCGGTGCGGTCGGTCGTGAACGTCGGCAGGTCCGCGGCCGACGGGATCAGGTAGTCGGCCATGGTCGTCGTCGTGAGGTTGCCCTCCGCGTCGTACACGGCCTCCTCGTAGAGGGCCTGGGCGATGCCCTGCGCGAGCCCGCCGTGGACCTGCCCCTCCACGATGAGCGGGTTGACGACCTTGCCGACGTCGTCCACCGCCACGTACTTGCGGATCTTCACCATGCCCGTCTCGGTGTCGACCTCCGCCGCGCAGAGGTGCGTGCCGTGCGGGAAGGAGAAGTTCTCCGGGTCGAACGTGGCGTCGGAGTCCAGCGAGGGTTCGATGCCGTCCGGCAGGTCGTGCGCGGCGAACGCGGCCAGCGCGACCTCCTGCAGCGTCTTGCCCTCGTCCTGGACGCCGCGGACGCTGAACCGCCCGCCGGTGAACTCGAGGTCCTGCTCGGACGCCTCCAGCAGGTGCGCCGCGACCTTCCGGGCCTTGTCGACGACCTTGTCGCAGGCGGAGAACAGCGCGACCCCGCCCACGGCCAGCGAGCGGGAACCGTAGGTGTCCATGCCTTTGTGCGAGATCGCCGTGTCGCCGTGCAGGACCTTCACGTCCTCGAACGGGACGCCGAGCCTGTCCGCGGTGATCTGCGCCCAGGCCGTCTCATGGCCCTGGCCGTGCGCGGACGAACCCGTGATCACTTCGACCTTGCCGGACGGCAGGACGCGCACCGCCGCGTGCTCCCAGCCGCCGGCGCCGTACGACAGCGAACCCAGCACGCGGGACGGCGCGAGCCCGCACATCTCCGTGAACGTGGACACCCCGATGCCGAGCTGCACCGGGTCCTGCCGCTCGCGCCGGTCGGCCTGCTCCGCGCGGAGCTTGTCGTACTCGAACAGCTCCAGGGCCTTGTCCGTCGCGGCCTCGTAGTTGCCGGAGTCGTAGGTGAGGCCCGCGATCGTCTCGTACGGGAACTCCTCGTGCCGGATCCAGTTGCGGCGCCGCACGTCGATGGGGTCCATGCCCAGCTCGTTCGCGAGCTCGTCCATGAGGCGCTCGATCGCGTAGGTGGCCTCGGGACGGCCCGCGCCCCGGTACGCGTCCGTGGGCGTCTTCGTCGTGAACACGCCCGTGCAGGTGAACGACAGCGCGTCCATCTTGTAGATGCCGTTGTACATGAACGCGCCCAGCAGCGGGATGCCGGGCGTGACCAGCATGAGGTACGCCCCCATGTCGGCCAGCAGGTCCACCTTCAGGCCGCGGATCCGGCCGTCGCGGTCGGCCGCGAGCGTGAGCCGCTGGATCTGGTCGCGTCCGTGGTGGACGGTCATGTTGCCTTCGCTGCGCGTCTCCGACCACTTGACCGGGCGGCCGAGCCTGCGGGCCAGCAGCAGCGCGATGACCTCCTCCCCGTACACCTGAAGCTTGGAACCGAAGCCGCCGCCGACGTCCGGTGCGACGACCCTGATCCGGTGCTCGGGGATGCCGGTGACCGTGGCCAGCATGAGCCGCAGGATGTGCGGGATCTGCGTGGCCGAGTACAGCGTGAACTCGTCGCCGTCGGGGACGCACAGGACCGACCTCGGCTCCATCGCCGTGGGGATCAGCCTCTGCTGGACGTAGCGGCGCTCGATGACGACCGGCGCGTCCCTCATCGCGGCGTCGAGATCCCCGTTCTCGAACACCCATGTGTAGGACTTGTTGGTCCCGAGGTCCTCATGGACGAGGTCGGCGCCCTCGGCCAGTGCCGCCTCCATGTCCACAACCGCGGACAGCGGCTCGTAGTCGACGTCGATCTCTTCCAAGGCGTCCACGGCCGCGGCCTTGTCGCGGGCCACGACGCAGGCGACCGGCTCGCCGACGTAGCGCACCTCGGTCACCGCCATGGGCGGGTGGTCGGGGTGCTTCATGTCCTCGGTCACGACCCAGGCGCACGGCAGCGACCCCTGCTCGTCGGCGAAGTCCTGACCGCTGAACACGGCGACCACGCCGGGGCTCTGCTTCGCGCGCGAGGTGTCGACGCCCGTGATCCGCGCGTGCGCGTGCGGGCTGCGCAGGAACGCCACGTGCAGCGTCCCCGCCGGGGTCATGTTGTCGGTCCAGCGGGTCCGCCCGGTGATGAGCCGGGCGTCCTCCGACCGCCTGCGCGGGCTGCCCACCTCCTGCACGGTCACGGCGTCACCTCCTGCCCGGCGGGCTCGCGCATCTCGCTCGCCGCCCGCCGCACCGCCTTGACGATGTTCTGGTAGCCGGTGCACCGGCAAAGGTTCCCTTCGAGCCCCTCCCGGACCTCCTCATCGGACGGGTCGGGGTTCTCGCGCAGCAGATCCAGCGACGCCATGATCATGCCGGGCGTGCAGTAGCCGCACTGGAGCGCGTGCTCCTCGTGGAAGGCCCGCTGCATGGGGTGCGGGGCGCCGTCGACGCCGAGGCCCTCGACGGTCGTCACGTCGCGGCCGTCCGCCTGGACGGCCAGCACGGAGCAGCTCTTCACGCTCATCCCGTCCATCAGGACGGTGCAGGCCCCGCAGTTGCTGGTGTCGCACCCGACCGGGGTCCCGACCTTCCCCAGCCGTTCGCGCAGATAGTGGACGAGAAGGAGGCGCGGCTCGACGTCGTCCTCGTACGTCGTTCCGTCGACCTCGACACGGATTCGTGGCATGCGTTTCTCCCAGGGACGTCTCGGGGTGGACATGGAAGAGACGTCCCCTGGGCGGGGCGCGCTGGTCAGGCCACGTCATCGGGGCCACCTCCGTGGAAGGCGACGGTACGAACCTATGCCGCGGTTGAATCCCGTACTAGCCCCTGACGTCGCCTATTTACCGACGTCTGGCCTAATCATGGCCCCTGCGCGCGAAGCAAAACCGACCAGGTTATCGGACCGACGATGCCGTCGTCAGCACGATCGCCGCGCCGCCGGACCGCCGCCTCCACCGCCCCGCCGACACGTGATCATCGGCCGGGGTGATCGGTTTGACAACGGGCGGTCACCGAGTGTCTTCTTGGGTGCGTGACTCTGCGCGCGTCGACCGACCGCCCCGTGGCCCTGCGCCGCGCGGCCAGCGCGCTGTGTCCTTCGTGTCGTCGCTGAACCCGCTCTGACCGGCCGACACACGTACACGAAGGACTTCCCCCATGGACCTCTCCGTGGTTCCCGATCTCACCATGCGCGGCCAGGACGACCCGCACGGCCGCGCGGCCGCCGTCCGCCCGCCGACCGCCGGGCAGCTCGCCGCCCGCGTCCGCGCGCTCGCCGCCCGCCCCGACGAGTGGTGGCGGCTCGTCCGGTTCGACGCCGACCGGCCGCGGGACGTCCCGCTGGACGGCGGGGCCTGGCTGACCACCTGGCCGCCCGGGCACGGGGGGACCGTGCACGGCGGCGTCAGCACCCTGGTCGCGGGCGAGCTGGCCGTCGTCGCGATGACCGAGCGCGGCGTCACCGAGCGGCCGCTGCGCGCCAACCGGGTCCGCGTCCACGCCGGCCCGCAGGCGCTCACGAACCCGGGGCCGGCCTTCGCGGTCAGCCTGCACGCCCGCTGAGCTCAGCGGGGCGCGTCGGCGAGGTAGCGGGCGGCGGCCTCGCGGCCGATCAGCGGGAGCAGCGCGAAGTAGGTCAGGGACGGCAGCAGCGACGGGAGCTCGTCGGCCTCGCCCGTCTCCATCTGCACGTGGATCGCGCTGTAGATGCCGCCGACGATCGCGTCCACCACGGCGACCGGGACGGGCGGCAGCGACGGGTCGGTGAGGAACGCGCGGAACCGGGCGAGGTTGTCCAGCCGCGCCTGCCGGACCTGCGGGCCCGCCGCGTTCACCTCCACCAGCGACACCCGGGCGAAGCGCGGCTCGCGGGCCAGGGCGGCGAGCAGCGTGCGCAGCGCCGCGTGGATGCCGTCGGGCCGGTCGGGGGCGGCCTCGTACGCCTGCGTCATGCGCCGCAGCAGGATGTCCATGCCGCGCTGGTAGGCGGCGAGGAAGCACTCGTCCAGATCGGTGAAGTGCGCGTAGAACGTCTTCTTCGTGACCCCGGCGCCCTCGGTGACGCGGCTGATCGTGGTGTGCGCGTAGCCGCGCTCGGAGGCGACCTGGACGAACGCGTCGATCAGCCGTTCGCGCTGGATGCCAGCGACGGTCTCGGGGGAGAGGCCGTGCCGTCCGGGCTTGATGGCGCGGCCCGGGTCGAGCGCCGAGCGGGACCCGGGCAGCACCTCCGTGCCGCCCGCCTCCGGCGTCCCGGTCTGCCCAGACATCGAACCCCATCCCGTAACGTGCCGTCGGAATCACAGTACTTCGCGCTCCGACGCGCCGGGAGGTCCGGTCAGCGCAGGTGGCGGCGGCGTCCGCGGGTCAGCACCCGGACGGTCCCGACGAGGCCGAGCCCGATCAGCACCGCGGGGGCCAGCACCGTGGCCGACAGGACGGGCTCGTCCGTCAGGCCCTCGGCGAGGAACAGCCCGGCGAGGGCGAGGAAGAACACTCCGGTCACCGGCCCCGCCGGGTCGAACCGGTACCGCTTGGTCGCGTCGTCGTTCACGTTCCGCCTCCTAGGCACGGTGCACGTCCACGTCTCCGACCTTGCCGCGGATCCGCAGCTCGATCACCGGCGGGTTCGCACCCGGCGTCTCCGGCTCCAGGACGCGGGTGACCTTCGCGTTCGGCCCGCTCGTCGTCCGGTGCTGGATGCGCAGGTCGCCGAGCGCGATCTTCGCGTCGACCATGACGCGGGCGGCGTCCGGGACCGTGACCGCGAGCCCGCCGAGGCCCACCTGCGCGTCGATCACGATGCGCTGCCCGGGGGCCATCGGGAGGGCGGTGAGGTCCAGGTCGCCCTGGCCGACGCCGACCTTGTAGGTCTGGTTCGTCTGGGACGCGTCGGTGGGGCGCCAGTCGATGTCCCCGTACTCGGCGTTGCGCGGCATGTCGCCCACCACGGTCGTCGTCAGCATGCTCAGGGTCAGCAGGGTGCCCGCCGTGGCGAGGCCGTGCGTGCGGAACCAGCCGCCGAGGACGAGGCCGAGCCCGACGACCGCGAGCGCGGGCGCCATGACGATCAGCCAGGAGTCGGGGGCCGGGTGGCCCTTCGCGACGGGGATCATCGCCGCGCCCGCGGCCATGGCCAGCAGCAGCGTGATCGCGGCCGCCGGCGACCGGCCGCCGCACCCGCCCTCGCGGGCCTTCCCGGGGGCCTTCCCGTGGGCCTTCTCGGCCGCCCGCGCCTCGCCGGCGGGGGCGTCGGCGCGGGTGGCGGAGTACACGGCGAGGTCGATCATGCCGCCGGGCAGCCCGCCGGCCGGCGGCTCCGCGGGCGGGTTCTTGGAGAGGGACACGCCCCCCACGGTGATGTCCTCCGTCCGCGTCCACGCGGCGGACGGCTCCGGCGGGTGCCCCGCCAGCCGCTCGGGGACCGACCGCGCCGCGGCCACCAGGTCCGCGCCCCGTGAGTGCGCGACGACCAGCACCAGCCCGAACACCACCATGACGGCGAGCGCGTCGGTGTAGGCGCCGCCGAACAGGGTCAGCGCGACGCCGACGCACAGCAGCGCGCCCAGGATCGACAGGACGGCCTGCGCGTCGAACCACCGCTTGAAGAACTGCTCCGCGAGCGACGACTCGCCGGGGGTCGCGGGCATCAGCAGCGCCGCCGCGATGTAGAGCAGGACGCCCTGCCCGTGCGCCAGCACGAGGATCGCGAAGCCCACGCGGAAGACCACGGGGTCGATTCCGGTGTAGCGGCCGAGGCCGGTGCACACCCCGGCGGCCAGCCGCCGGTCCGCGTCCCGCGTCAGCCGCTGGTAGCCCCTGTCCGTCCGCTCTCGCGTCTTCTGCTCGCCTTCCATGCCTGCCATCGTCGCCCGTCGCGGGGGCCGCGCGGTATCGGGGACGTCCCTGAACCGACCCTGAGCCCGGTTCCGGGGTACGTCCCTGATGCGGGACGGGCCGCGGCGTGTGACGATCGATGGCGTGGGAGAGCCGAGGAGGGGACGGCGGTGAGCCGGGAGATGGCCGAGCAGCCGGCCGCCGAGCCGAGCGAGGCGCGGGCGCCGCGGCTGGAGCGCTCGGCCGAGAGCAGGCTCGTGGCCGGTGTGTGCGGCGGCCTCGCCGACCACCTCGGCGTGGACGTGGTGCTCGTGCGGGCCGCGTTCGTGCTGCTGACGGTGGCGAGCGGGCTCGGCGTCGCCGCGTACGCCGCGTTCTGGATCCTCGTGCCCGCGCCGGAGAAGGCCCCGCCGGCCGCGCGGCGGCGCGGCCGCGACTGGGGCCAGCTGCTCGCCTACGTCGCGGTCACGCTGGGGCTCGCGGTACTGCCGTGGGGCGCCGCCGGGGTCGTGCAGTGGGCGCTGTGGCCGTTCGTCGTCGGCGCCGTCGGCGCCGCGATCCTGTGGCAGCAGGCCGACCGCGACCAGCGGCAGCGGTGGACGCTGCCGCTGCGCGAGCGCTGGCTGCGCAGCGTGCTCGGCCTGCTGCTGGTGGTGGGCGGCATCGGCGGCGTCGTGGTGCAGAACGTCGACGCCGACCAGGCGCGGTCCGTGATCATCGCGATGGCGATCATCCTGACCGGGGTCGCGGTGATCGTGACGCCCTGGGTGGTGCGTCTCTGGCAGGACCTGGACGCCGAGCGGCACGAGCGCATCCGCTCCCAGGAGCGCGCCGAGCTGGCCGCGCACATCCACGACTCGGTGCTGCACACGCTGACGCTGATCCAGCGGAATGCGCACGACACGCGGGAGGTGCAGCGGCTCGCCCGGTCCCAGGAGCGGACGCTGCGGACCTGGCTGTACCAGCCGCGCGCCGACCCCGACCAGACGTTCGCCGCCGCGATCAAGGAGGTCGCGGGGGAGGTCGAGGACGACCACGGCGTGCCGGTCGAGATCGTGTGCGTGGGCGACACCGCGCTGGACGAGCGGCTCGGCGCGGCGCTGCAGGCGGCGCGGGAGGCGATGGTGAACGCGGCGAAGTACTCGGAGGCGCCGTCGGTGTCGGTGTACGCGGAGGTGGAGAGCGACGAGGTCGCCGTCTTCATCCGCGACCGCGGCAAGGGATTCGACCTCGACCAGGTTCCGGAGGACCGGATGGGCGTGCGAGGGTCCATCATCGGACGTATGGAGCGCAACGGCGGCAAGGCGACCGTCCGCACCGCGCCGGGCGAGGGCACGGAGGTCCGCTTGGAGATCAAGAAATCATGAGCCGGGCGGTGCGGGGTCGTCCCCCCTCGAAGGAGCATGGTGTGAGCGGAGCGAGCCGGGGGGTGTGGGGGGTCGTCCCCCCTCGAAGGAGCATGGTGTGAGCGGAGCGAGCCGGGGGGTGTG
>NZ_JBIQHY010000027.1:0-7099 GCF_044508335.1 Actinomadura sp. | reverse complement strand
GGTGTGAGCGGAGCGAGCCGGGGGGTGTGGGGGGTCGTCCCCCCTCGAAGGAGCAGGTGTGAGTGAGGCGTTGAAGAGGGTCGTGCTGGTCGACGACCACCAGATGTTCCGGACGGGCGTCAAGGCGGAGCTGGGCGGCGGCGTCGAGATCGTCGGCGAGGCCGGCGACGTGGACGAGGCGGTCGCGGTGATCCGCGCGACGCAGCCGGACGTGGTGCTGCTGGACGTCCACCTGCCCGGCGGAGGGGGCATCGAGGTGCTGCGGCGGCTGCACGGCGCCGTCCCGTCCAAGTTCCTCGCCCTGTCGGTGTCGGACGCGGCCGAGGACGTGATCGGGGTCGTGCGGGGCGGGGCGCGCGGCTACGTCACCAAGACGATCTCGGGGCCGGAGCTGACGGACGCGATCGGCCGGGTCGCGGAGGGCGACGCGGTGTTCTCGCCGCGCCTCGCCGGTTTCGTGCTGGACGCGTTCGCCGCCACCGACGTCCCGGCGGTCGACCCGGAGCTGGACCAGATCACCCAGCGGGAGCGGGAGGTGCTGCGGCTGATCGCGCGCGGCTACGCCTACAAGGAGATCGCGAAGGAGCTGTTCATCTCGGTGAAGACGGTGGAGACGCACGTGAGCAGCGTGCTGCGCAAGCTCCAGCTGTCGAACCGGCACGAGCTGTCGCGCTGGGCCGCCGCCCGCCGCCTGGTGTGACCCGATAGCTCGTGTAAGCCGTATAGCAGGCATCTCGGCTTAAACCGTTATCGGCGGCCGATACAGTCGCTGGTCATGGCATATCCACCCCCCGGACCCGGATATCCGGGTTCCCAGCCGCCCTACTCATCGCCTCCGCCTCCGCCCCCTCCGGCGCCGCCCGGCCCCGGCTACGGCTCCCCGTACCGGAACGAGTCGACCAACGGCCTGGCGGTCGCCGCCTTCATCACCGGGCTGCTCGGCTGCCTCGGCGTCCTCGGGATCATCCTCGGCGTGATCGCGCTGAGCCAGATCGGCCGGAACGGCGGACGCGGGCGCGGTCTCGCGACGGCCGGCATCGTCCTGTCCTCGCTCTGGATCGTCACGGGCATCACCGTCGGCGTCCTCGCCGCGAACAGCGACTCCTCCGACGGAGCCGGAGCCGCGCCCCGCGTGACCGGGACCAAGCCGAAGGAGGTGGACGCGCAGAAGATGAAGCTCGGCGACTGCATCAACGACAGCACGACCGCGGCCGCACCGTCCGCGACGGAGCCGGTCCAGGTCGAGAGCGTCAAGATCGTCCCTTGCACGTCGCCGCACGACGGCGAGGTGACGGCGGTCTTCCGGCTGCCCGGCACCGCGCTGCCGCCGGAGTCGCAGCTGCGGCAGATGGCCGCGGACGGCTGCAAGATCCGCACCCGGGCGAGGATCAGCCGCGATCCGGCGGCGGACGGCCTCGCGAACTCCTACTACTACCCGACCGACGAGTCGTGGCGGCAGGGTGACCGCACCGTCACCTGCGTCGCCGTGGCGGCGGACGAGGGCACGAAGCTCACCCGCCCGCTGCGCCGCTGACGTCCCCGGCGTCCGCCGGGCGGCCGGCCCGCCGCCCGGGCCCGGGACGCCCCGTTCAGCGAGAGGTTCAGCGCGAGACGTTCAGCGCGAATCGCGCATGGTGCTCACGACCATCTCGGCCACGTGCTCGACCGTCGAGACGCCGGCCTCCATCGTGGGGTTGTCGCCGCTGCACACCGCGATGAGGAAGTCGTGGCCGCCTCCGGTGACGCGGCCGACGCTGTTGACCGCCCAGCCGTTCCCCTGGTTGCGGATCGGCGCCCAGCCGTTCTTCAGCGCGACCCTGTCGCCCGGCCGGGCCGCCGCGCTCACCCCCCACGCCTGCTCGTCGATGACCGAGCCCATCAGCCCCAGGATGTACTGGCGGCCCGAGGACTTGATGGGGCTTTCGCCGGAGACCAGGTTCGTCAGCAGACGCACCTGATCGCCCGGCGTCGTGAGGGACGAACCCCACGAGGTGGGGAACGGCTTCGTCTTCTTCAGCCCGAACGCCTTGTTGGTCTTCCTGACGCCGTCGCCGTAGCCGGCCGCCGAGTACAGGACGTCCGCCGCGCCGTTGTCGCTCTCGCGGATCATCCGCCCGGCCAGCTCGCGCTGCCCCGCGCTCAGGCCGCGGTGGCCGCGCTGCCGCTGCAGGACGAGGCTCGCCAGGATGTCGACCTTGATGATGCTGGCGGTGACGAACCTGCCGTTCTCGTTCTCGCCGAAGGACAGCCCGGTGCGCAGGTCCTTCGCCATCACCCCGGCCCTTCCCGGCCGCGTCCGGAGATAGGCGCGGACGGCTTGGCGCAGCGCCCAGGCGTCGAACGGCCCGGCCTCGTCCTCACCCACGGCCGCCCCCCGCCCGGCCGTGATCGATCCGGTGGCGCCGACGGCCGCACCGCTCCTGCGCTGCGGTGCGTCCGAGGCGATCCAGTGGGCGGTGAGCCCCGCCCCGGCGGCGCCCGCGGCCAAGGCGAGCACGATGATATGACGGCGCATCGATCCCCCCGAATCCGTGCGGCCGTGGTGGCCGGAAAGCCGCTAGAGGACGCCCGGAAGGCGGGCCGGGCAGCCCGGCTCGCAGCGTTCGGCGTGCCGGGCCACCCGGCGCGCGTAGCCGGCGAACCGGCGGCGCAGCGCCGCCCGCGTGAACGGCCCGGTGCCCGGGAACCCGTCGATCTCGCCGCGCCAGCGGATCAGCGTGCCCGCCGGGCAGGGCTCCAGCGTCACGTCCGCCCGGACGCGGCGCCGCGGCGGCCCGGCCAGCGCGACGTACCCGTAGTGCCGCGGCGGGTCCCAGGCCACGACCTCCTCGCGCCACGGCGGGACGGACCGGACGGCCCCGATCCCGTTGGGGTGCTCGGTCCCGTCGGCCTCGCGCCGGGCGCGGATCCAGAAGCCGCCCCACTCGCCCCACGCCTCCGCGGCGCACAGATGCTTGAAGATCACATCCGGCGCGGCGGCGGAGGTGGCGGCCACTTCGATCTCATACGGCATGACAACCCCCGTGTTCTGTCACATGGGGTACATGCCCGATCTGCAGTTAATTACGGCTTGTGAGGGAGTGTATTTATGGTGTGACCGGAACCGGGGGTTCAGGCGGTGTCGACGACCTGGAAGGACTCGGCGAGCCGGCCCTCCGGAAGGCCCGCCGCCGCGGCGTTCGCGCTCATCCAGCCGCGCAGCATCTCCGGCAGCCCGTCGCCCATGTGCCCCGTCTGGCTCACGTGCGCGCGCAGCGCGTTCACCTTCCGCTCGAACTGGCCGGTGACGTCGACGTAGTGGTTCACGACGGGGCCGCCGCTGATCCACACCTCCCGCGCCGTCCACGCCTCCAGGCCCTCGTCGGCGAGCAGCTCCGGGAACGCGTACGGGTTGCGGGCGTCGGGGTAGACGGCGTCGAGCGCGGCCGAGCCGACCGCGCGGTGGTCGGGGTGGCTGGGGTAGATCCGCTCGTAGTTGCGCTCCGGGCTCGGCATCAGCACCCGGTCGGGCCGCACCTGCCGGATCACCCGGGCGATGTCGCGGCGCAGGCCGAGCGTCGCCTCCACCCGGCCGTCGGAGTACCCGAGGAACCGGACGTCCCCCACCCCGACGCACTTGGCCGCCGCGCGCTGCTCCTCCCGGCGCAGGGTCGCCATCTCCTCCCGGGAGATGCCGTCGTCGAAGCCGCCCGCGTCGCCGTCGGTGACCATGAGGTAGACGACCTCGATGCCCCGGTCCGTCCAGCCGGCCACCGTCCCGGCGGCGCCGAAGTCGACGTCGTCGGGGTGCGCCATCACCACGAGGATCCGCTGCATCTGACTGTCGTCCAGAACGTTGGTCACGGTTCAACGATAAGGTCCGCGGACGATCACGGCACCTCCGGAGATCAAGACGCCGCGTTGCGCGGGCCGGGCGTCAGAACGAGGTCAGCGCCGTGAGCAGGCGCTCCTGGAACGCCGCCACGTCGCTGCCCACCGCGATTCTGACCGGGCGGCGGGTGTCCTCGGCGGGCAGCGAGCGCGCGTCCCACACGGTCGTGCCGCGGGTCAGCTCGCCGCGCAGCTCCACCCGGACGGCGCGGTGGACGTACTCGCCGAGGCCCGGGTCGACGGCCAGCATCGCGGCGAGCGCGTCGTGGATGACCGCGCCCCGGCGCTTCAGCGTCGGCGTGTAGGCGTTCTCGTAGAACTTCAGGATGCGCGCGGCGAACCGGGCGACCTCGCCGTCGTGGGCGGCCAGCCGGTCGAGCCACTCGTCGTGCACGGCGGTCGGGTGCGTCGCGTCCAGCGGCACCAGCACGACCGGCCAGTCCGCCGCGAACACGAGGTCGGCGGCCTCGGGGTCGTGCCAGATGTTCGCCTCGGCGTGCGTCGTGATGTTGCCGGGGTGGCCGAACGCGCCGCCCATGACGACGACCTCGCGGACCAGCGCCGGGAGCTCGTCGTCCAGCAGCAGCGCCGCGCCCAGGTTCGTCAGCGGGCCGGTCGCCAGCAGCGTCAGCTCCCCGGGCCGCTCGCGGGCCAGCCGGACGATCTGCGCTGGCGCCGGCTCGGCCACCGGCCGCCCGGCCGGCTCGGGCAGGTGCGTGTCGCCGAGGCCGTCCGTCCCGTGCCAGTCGAGCGCGTAGTGGACGTCCTGCGCCATCGGCCGGGCCGCGCCCACCGCGACCGGCACGCCCCCGGTGATCCCCGCCGCCTCCAGCACGCGCAGCGTGTTCAGCGCGCCGGTCAGCGGGTCGATGTTGCCGTGCACCGTCCCGACGGCCGCCAGCTCCGCCTCGCCGGCCCGGACGAGGGAGGCCAGGTAGAGCAGCGTCATCGCGTCGTCGATGCCGGTGTCGCAGTCGTACAGGAACACGGGTCCCGTGTCGGCGGAGGAGCTCACGGATGCAACCTATCCGGATCCGCCGATCTCCGATTGGGCCTGGGACGCGGCGCCGCACGGGGGTAGAGCATGAGCATGCGCAAACTCATCAACGCCCCGGCGGACGTGGTCTCCGACGCGCTGCGCGGGCTGGCCGCCGCGCACCCCTCGCTGAACGTCGACCCCGGGAACGGCACCGTCGTGCGGGCGGACGCGCCCCGCGCCGGGAAGGTCGCCCTGGTGTCGGGCGGCGGGTCCGGGCACGAGCCGCTGCACGCCGGGTTCGTCGGCCCCGGCATGCTGGACGCGGCCTGCTGCGGCGAGGTGTTCACCTCGCCCGTGCCCGACCAGATCATCGCGGCGACGATGGCGGTCGACGGCGGCGCCGGCGTCCTCCACCTGGTGAAGAACTACACCGGCGACGTCATGAACTTCCAGATGGCCGCCGAGCTGGCCGAGGACGAGGACATCGAGGTCGTGTCCGTCGTCATCGACGACGACGTGGCCGTGGAGGACAGCACCTTCACCGCGGGGCGGCGGGGGACGGGCGCCACCCTGTTCGCCGAGAAGATCGCCGGTGCGCTCGCCGAGGAGGGCGCCGCCCTCGACGCCGTCGCGGCGGTGGCGCGGGAGGTGAACGAGCGCAGCCGGTCGTTCGGCGTCGCGCTGTCGCCCTGCACGGTCCCCGCCGCCGGGACGCCCACGTTCGAGCTGGGCGAGGGCGAGATGGAGCTCGGCATCGGCATCCACGGCGAGCCCGGCCGGGAACGGGTCAAGGCCGGCACGGCCGCGCAGATCGCGGACGCCTCGCTGAGCGCGATCGACGCGGACATGCCGCTCGCCGGCGCCGAGGTGCTCGTGCTGGTGAACGGGATGGGCGGCACGCCGCTCATCGAGCAGTACGTCGCCTACGCGGCGGCGGCCGAGTGGCTGGAGGGGCACGGTGCGACCGTCGTCCGCCGCCTGGTCGGGCCGTACGTGACGAGCCTGGAGATGGCCGGCTGCATGATCACCGTGTGCCGGGTGACGCCCGAGCTGACCCGGCTGTGGGACGCCCCCGTCGAGACCCCCGGGCTGCGGTGGGGCCGGTGAACGCCGCCGATCTCGCCGCCTGGATCCGGCACTCGGCCGAGCTCGTCTCCGCCGACGCCGAGCGGCTCACCCGGCTGGACGCGGCCATCGGCGACGGCGACCACGGCCACAACCTCGACCGGGGCTTCCGCGCGGCCGCCGGCGCGCTCCCGGAGGACGCCCCGCCCGGCAAGGTGCTGATCGCCGCCGGGCGGGCCATCGTGTCCAAGACCGGCGGCGCGTCCGGCCCCCTCTACGGGACGGCGCTGCGCCGCGCGGGCAAGGCGCTCGGGGACGCCGGGGACGTGGACGCCGCCGCGCTCGGCGCCGCGCTCCGCGCCGCCCTGGACGGCGTCCGCGACCTCGGGAAGGCCGCCGAGGGTGACAAGACGATGGTCGACGCGCTGGCGCCCGCCGTCGCGGCCTACGAGGCGGCGCTCGCGGACGGCGCGGACCTCGCCGGCTGCGTGCGCGCCGCCGCCGGCGCGGCGGCCAGGGGCGCCGAGGACACCGTGCCGATGCAGGCGCGCAAGGGGCGGGCCAGCTACCTGGGGCCGCGCAGCGTCGGGCACATGGACCCCGGCGCCTCGTCCACCGCCCTGCTGCTGCGCGGGCTCGCCGACGTCACGGGGGAGGGCTGAATGGTCGGCATCGTGCTCATCTCGCACAGCCCGACGCTCGCCGAGGGCGCCGCCGAGGTCGCCCGCGCGATGGGCGTCGGCAAGGCCGTCGTCGAACCCGCCGGCGGCGACTCCGAGGGCCGCCTCGGCACCAGCGTCGACCTGGTCGAGCAGGCCGTCGCCGCGGCCGACGACGGCGACGGCGTGGTGCTGCTCGCCGACCTCGGCAGCTCCGTCCTCACCGCCAGGATGCTCATCGAGGACGCCGCGGGCGGCGGCGTCCTGCTCGCCGACGCGCCGCTGGTGGAGGGCGCGGTCGCCGCCGCGTCGATGGCCGCGACGGGCGCGGACCTCGCCGCCGTCCACGCCGCCGCCGAGTCGGCCCGAGAGCACCGCAAGGTCTCCTGACGCCGGGTGCGGCTGGCCGGCCCGCGGCCCGCCGCGGGCGCCCAACCCGTGCCGGTCAGGTCGTGCAGGTCGGGTCGCGCAGGTCGGGTCGCGCCGGTCGGGTCGCGCCGGTCGGGTCGCGCAGGTCAGGTCGCGT
>NZ_JBIQHY010000233.1:0-2350 GCF_044508335.1 Actinomadura sp. | reverse complement strand
GGTCAGACGAGTTCGGGGGCGGGTCAGACGAGGTTGTCCTCGACCTTGAGGCCGAAGATGCCGCGGCCCCACATGGAGAGGGCGTGCTCGACGTCGTTCGCCACGTGGACGCTGCCGGCGTGGGCGTCGCGCCAGGCGCGTTCGATGACGTTGCCGCGGTGCAGGGAGTTCCCGCCGGCGGTCTTGAAGAGGATGTCGATCGCCTGGATGGCGCGCTCGGTGCCGCGCACCTGGTCGCGGCGGGCGCGCAGGCGCAGCTCCATCGGGATCTTCTCGTTGCGGGCCGCGTACGCGTGGATCTCCCGGACGTTCCGGTCGGTCTGCAGGATCGCGGCGTCGATCTCGGACGCGGCGCGGGCCACGGCGACCTGCGCGTGCGGGTCCTCGACGAAGCGGCCGCCGCCGAGGCTGAGCCGGATCCGGTCGCGCATCTTCTCCACGTAGAGGTCGTGGCAGCCCGCCGCCATGCCGATCACGCTGGCGGTGACGGTGCTGGTGAAGATCGTCCCGAAGGGCATCCGGTAGAGCGGGCCGGTGTTGACCTTGCGGCCGGGGTTGCGGAGCTGGGCCTGCTCGAAGTTGCGCATGGCGCGGTGGGACGGGACGAACGCCCGGTCGACGACGATGTCGTCGCTGGCGGTGCCGCGCAGGCCCATCGAGTCCCACACTTCGCGGATCTCGTAGTCGCGCCTGGGCACGAGAACCGTCATGAAGTCGACCGGGCGTCCCTCCGCGCCGACGACGAGGGCGCCGAGCAGGGCCCAGGACGCGAACTCCACGCCGGAGGAGAACGACCAGTGGCCGCTCAGCTCGTAGCCGCCGTCGACGGGGGTGAGGCGGCCGATGGGCGAGTAGGACGAGGAGATCAGGGTGTCGGGCCCGGCGCCCCACACCTCGCGCTGCGCCTCGTCCGCGAAGAGGCCGAGATGCCAGGAGTGGACGCCGAGGATCGCGGCGACCCAGCCGGTCGAGCCGCAGGCGCCGGAGATCGCGCGGACGACCTCGTAGAAGGCGACGGGGTCGTCCTCGGCGCCGCCGTAGCGGGCGGGCTGGAGCATCCTGAACACCCCGGCGGCGGTCAGCTCGCGCATGGTCTCGGCGGGGATGTGTCCCTTCTCGTCCACGGACCGGGCCCGTTCGGCGATGCCCGGCAGCAGCCCGCGAACGGCGTCCAGGACCTCGTTGCTCATCCGTCGACTCCCGTCTTCGTCGTCTGCCCATTGCAGCAGACCACGCGCGCGGGCCCGCACGGGGCTCCGCGTCCCGGCCACCGGGACTCGCCGTTCGGGACGGTGACCTGCGATCTAACGTTCGAATCACCCATCCATCGCTGAAGGGATGATCCACGTGACCGCAACCGAGTCGGACGCCGTCCGCGCCATCGAGGCGGAGGCCGTCACCTCCCGTTTCGCCCGGGGATGGCACTGCCTCGGGCTGGCCGAGAAGTACAAGGACGGCAAGCCCCACACGGTCAACGCGTTCGGGCAGAAGCTCGTGGTCTTCACCGGCGCGGACGGGAAGACGAACGTCCTGGACGCCTACTGCCGGCACATGGGCGGCGACCTGTCCCAGGGGACGGTGAAGGGCAACGAGATCGCCTGCCCGTTCCACGACTGGCGCTGGGGCGGCGACGGCCGCTGCAAGCAGATCCCGTACTCGCGCCGCGTCCCGCTGCGCGCCCGGACCGCCGCGTGGCCGACGATGGAGCAGGACAAGCTGCTGTTCGTGTGGAACGACCCGGAGGGGAGCAAGCCGCCGGCGGACGTGACGATCCCGAAGATCGCGGGCGCGACCAGCGACGACTGGACCGACTGGCGCTGGACCGAGACGGTCGTCCACACCAACTGCCGCGAGATCATCGACAACGTCGTGGACATGGCGCACTTCTTCTACATCCACAAGTCGTTCCCGACGTACTTCAAGAACATCTTCGAGGGCCACACCGCCACGCAGATCATGAAGGGCGTGACCCGGGAGGACGCCCGCGCGGCCCGGGGCGGCGGGGGCGGGCCGCGGATGCTCGGCAACACCTCGGTCGCGTCCTACCACGGCCCCTCGTTCATGATCGACGAGCTGACGTACCACTACGAGGGGTACGACCTGCACTCCGTGCTGATCAACTGCCACTACCCGATCGACCAGAACTCGTTCTCGCTGCACTCGGGCATCATCGTCCAGCACAGCGACGCGCTGCCGCCGGAGGCGGCGGAGGCGTCCGCGCAGAAGCTGTCGGACTTCATCCTGCTCGGCTTCGAGCAGGACATCGAGATCTGGCGGAACAAGACGCGCATCGACAACCCGCTGCTGTGCGAGGAGGACGGGCCCGTCTACCAGCTGCGCCGCTGGTACG
>NZ_JBIQHY010000138.1:14256-17580 GCF_044508335.1 Actinomadura sp. | reverse complement strand
ACTTCATGGGCTGGACCATGCCCTGGTACTCCGCCCAGGACTCCGCCGAGACCCTGCTGACCGGACGCAAGGCCGGCATGTTCCACCTGGTCTGCTACCTACGCGACGGCGACCGCGTCTTCGAGACCTACTGGACGAACGGCCGCGGCGTGGAAGCGATGGACATCGCCTACTCCCTCATGGACATGACCGTCTACGGCCGCCAGGAGAACTGGGAGGACTCACCCGCCGGCTGGCCCCGCGACGGCTCGGACAAGGCCGGCTTCTTCCGCACCGATGGCCGCCCCACCGCCCAGCTGCCGCGCCTGGCAGCCGGCCACTCCGACGACCTCACCCCCGCCTGATCGACCGCCACAGCCGGAAGAACCTCGCGTAGGGCGAGTTGCTCAGGGGCGGCAGGGAGACGGCGTGGCACTGCGGTCATGAGGTAACGCAGTGCCACGCCGCCTCAGAGAGCTGCCGCCGGTTCTCCCGGATGCGGGAGGCCGGTCCCGGCCAAGACGCTTTAGGCATCCCAGTTGGGTTTGCGCTTTTCGGCGAAGGCGGCGACGCCCTCGCGGCGGTCCGGGGAGAAGGCGGCGGTGCGCCAGGCGTTCTCCTCCAAGTCCAGGCCGGCGTCGAGGCTGACGCCGGCGCCCTGGCGCAGGGCGCGCTTGGCGGCGCGGACGGCGATCGGGGAGTTCTGCGCGATCTGGCCGGCGAGGGCGAGGGCTTCCTCGCGGGCGGCGCCGGCCGGGACCTTGCGGTCGACCAGGCCGATGGCGAGGGCCTCGTCGATGCCGAGGCGGCGGCCGGTGAAGACCAGGTCGGCGGCCTTGCCGGGGCCGAGGCGGCGCAGCGCGAGCTGGGTGCCGCCGCCGCCGGGGACGAGGCCGACGCTCACCTCGGGCAGCCCGAACACGGCGGTCTCGTCCGCGACGATCAGGTCGGTGGACAGGGCGAACTCGCAGCCGCCGCCGAGCGCGTAGCCGTGCACGGCCGCGATGACCGGCTGGGGCAGGTTCAGGACGCCGCCGAAGGCGGCGCGGAAGACCGGGCGCTGCGCGAGGATCTCGTCGTCGGTCATCGCGTTGCGTTCCTTGAGGTCCGCGCCGACGCAGAACGCCTTCTCGCCCGCCGCGCTCAGCACGACGGCGCGGACGGCCGCGTCCGATGAGACCTCCGCGCAGACGTCGGCGAGGCGCCTGGCCATCGCCGTCGACAGGGCGTTGAGGGCCTCGGGCCGGTCCAGCACGATCTCCGCGACGTTCCCGTCGCGCCGCAGCGTCACACCATCCATAGGCCGCACCCTAACGACCGGGGGACGCCTTCCCTGACGGGCGGCCCCAAGATCGCGGCGGCTTTGGGGTTGGATGGGGGTGTGGACTCACCTTACGGGGACCTCGACCGGCCGCCGCTGCACGAGCGGGCGCTGCAGCGGGCGCTCGTCCGGGACGGCGGGCTGTGGCGGGAGGTCCGGGTCGTCGCCGAGACCGGCTCCACCAACGCCGACCTCGCGGCGCGGGCGAAGGAGGGCGCGCCGGAGGGGACGGTGCTGGTCACCGAGCTGCAGACGGCGGGGCGGGGACGTCTCGGCCGGGTGTGGACGGCGCCGGCGCGGTCCGGGCTGGCGTTCTCGATGCTGATGCGGCCCGCCGTGCCGGTGCCGCGGCTGGGGTGGGCGTCGCTGCTGACGGGCGTCGCGGTCGCCACGGCCGTGCGGAGAATGACCGCCTGGTCGCAGACGGGCGCCCGGTTCCTCGGCGACGCGGCGGACGTGGCCGTCGACGCCCGGCTCAAATGGCCCAACGACGTGCTCGTCGGGGACCGGAAGCTCGCCGGGATCCTCGTGGAGAAGGTCGAGGACGGCCTCGTGATCGGGGTCGGGCTGAACGTGGGGCTGCGGGAGGACGAGCTGCCGGTGCCGACCGCGACGTCCCTGGCGATCGAGGGCGCGCCGCTGAGCGACCGTGCGCCGCTGCTGCGCGCGATCCTGCGCGAGTTCGCCACCTGGTACCGGGAGTGGACGGCGCTGGGCGGTGATCCGGAGACCAGCGGGCTGCGTACCGCCTACCGGGACCTGTGCTCCACGCTCGGACGCCAGGTCAGGGTGGAGATGCCCGGAGGCGAGCGGCTGACCGGGACGGCGCGGGACGTGGACGGGACGGGGCGCCTGGTGGTCGGGGACAGCGCGATCAGCGCCGGCGACGTGGTGCACGTCCGGTGAACGGGGAACGAGGATCGGCCGTCCGCGCGTTGACTCGATTGCTGATCTGCGACGATATGTCCTGGTACCTAGTCATGACGCCGCCGCCCCCGCACCGGGCGGCGGCGGACTGAGGGGCGGAGAATGGCGGCCGGATTGCCCGACCCGAAGGAGATCGAGGAGCTCCTGCTCGGCGGCGAGCTGCGGTACAACCGCGTCCAGGCCGTCCAGCGCGCCGGGGTCTCCCGCGACTTCGCCGGCCGGATCTGGCGGGCGTTCGGCTACCCGTCCATGCCGGACGACACCGTCGCCTACACCGAGGGCGACGTCGCGGCGCTGGACCGGCTCCGCAAGCTCGTCGACGACGGGATCCTCGACGAGGACGGCGTGATACGGCTCGTCCGGGCCTACGGGCAGACGATGACGCGGCTCGCCGAATGGCAGGTCAGCCTCCTGCGCAGCACGCTCGCCACGGACCCGCACGACACGCCGTCCGCCGAGGCGGTCGACACGGTCGTGGACATCGCCGAGAAGCACATCGGCGAGTTCGAGCCGCTGGTCGTGCACGCCTGGCGGCGCCAGCTCGCCGCGGCCGGGACGCGGGCGCTGGCGGGCGCGGCGACCCGGGAGAACGGCGACCCGGCGGGCCGCCCGATGACCACCGTCGGCTTCGCCGACATGGTGTCGTTCACGCAGGTCAGCCGGGAGCTGGAGGAGATCGAGCTGGCCCGGGTGGTGGAGTGGTTCGAGGAGACCGCCGCCGACATCATCGCCTCCTGCGGCGGGCGGCTGGTCAAGACGCTCGGCGACGAGGTGCTGTTCAGCGCGGAGGAGCCGCGGGTCGGCGCGGAGATAGCGCTGACGGTGGCGGCGGCCATCCAGGACGAGACCGAGGTCCCCGACGTCCGGGTGGGCGTCGCGCACGGCCCCGTCCTGCCGCTGATGGGGGACGTGTTCGGGACGACGGTCAACCTGGCCGCCCGGCTCACCTCGCTGGCCCGGCCGGGCTCGGTCGTGATCGACGGCGAGCTGGCCGCGCGGCTGGAGAACGACCCGGCCTACCAGGTGACGCGGATCGTGCGGCGCCCGGTCCGCGGCCTCGGCATCGTCCAGCCGTACGTGCTGCGCCGCCGGACCGG
>NZ_JBIQHY010000138.1:0-14156 GCF_044508335.1 Actinomadura sp. | reverse complement strand
GGGCGCCGGTTCAGTAGGCGCTGGGGCCGCTCTCGGTGGGGGAGTCGGTGAGGCGCTGCAGGTAGTTCTGCTCGCCGAGCGCCTGGACGAGGCTCAGCTCGGTCTCCAGGTAGTCGATGTGCTCCTCCTCGTCGGCGAGGATGTCCTCGAAGAGCCGCGCGGACGTGACGTCGCCGCGCGAGCGCATCAGCTCGATGCCGGGGCGCAGCCGCGCCACGGCCTCCATCTCGATCTCCAGGTCGGCCTTGAGCTGCTCGAGGACGGTCTGCCCGATGCGCAGCGTGCCGATCTTCTGGTAGTTGGGCAGTCCCTCCAGGAACAGGATCCGGTTGGTGAGCCGCTCCGCGTGCCGCATCTCGTCGAACGACTCGTCGCGGGTGTGCTTCGCCATCCGGAGGAAGCCCCAGTTCTCCTGCATCTTGGAGTGCAGGAAGTACTGGTTGATGGCGGTGAGCTCCGCGGTGAGCTGCTCGTTCAGCAGCGCGATGATGTCCTTGTCGCCTTCCATGGCGCCCATGCTGTCACGCGCGCACAGTTGAGGACAGCACTAACCCCCGCACGGTGCATGTCCGCCCCTGTGGCGGGCCGTGCGGGTGTGCTGGACGGCGCTCAGGCGGCGGTCGGCGGGGCGGCTCCCTCGGCGGTGATGTCCGTGACGGCCGGCGGGGCGGGCGCGGACGGTTCGGAACGCTCGGCCGGGCGGGGCTCCGGGGCGGCCATGAGGGCGAGCGGGCCGCCGGTCAGGGCGTCCGCCAGCTCGTTCGCCGTCCGGTACTCGCTGACCATGGTGTAGATGCGCTTCGTGCACATGCCGCACCCGGGCTTGAAGCCGCACGCGGCCTTGACGGCCTTGGCGGTCGCGCAACCGCTCGCCATGCAGCCGTGAACGTCATCCTCGGTGATGGCGTTGCAGATGCAGACGTACATGCGGCTAGGAGCCTTCCGTGCGGCGGGAAGCTGGCTCGGGCGCACCCGACCCCGGTCTTAGGGCGCCCTTATTGAGGTAAGGCAAGCCTAAGATAGCTCAGGTATGTCCGTTCTGGCCAGTGGGCTCCCAATCGGTGTGATCCACCCCTCACGGGGAAGGGCTTCCCGCGTGCGACGCCGGGCCGGGGCGGCCGGCCCGCGGCGCGCGCCTTGGACGGGAGGGCGGGTCAGTGGCACAGGTTTGGCCGGGCGACGCGTACCCCCTCGGGGCCCGGTTCGACGGCGCGGGGACGAACTTCGCCGTCTTCTCCGAGGCGGCCGAGCGGGTGGAGCTGTGCCTGTTCGACGGGCCGGCGGGCGACGGCGAGGAGACGCGGCTCCCGCTCCCGGAGGTGGACGCCTTCGTCTGGCACGCCTACCTGCCCGGCGTGATGCCGGGGCGCAGGTACGGCTACCGGGTGCACGGGCCGTACGACCCGCGCCGCGGGCTCCGCTGCAACCCGGCGAAGCTCCTCCTCGACCCGTACGCGCAGGCCGTCGAGGGCGAGGTCGACTGGGACGAGTCGTGCTTCGGCTACGACTTCGGCGACCCGTGGTCGCGCAACGACGCCGACTCGGCGGGCCACACGATGCGGTCGGTGGTGGTCAGCCCGTACTTCGACTGGGGCGACGACCGCCCGCCGCGCATCCCGTACCACGAGACGGTGATCTACGAGGCGCACGTCAAGGGCCTCACGGCGCGGCATCCGGACATCCCGCCGGCGCTGCGCGGCACCTACGCGGGCCTCGCGCATCCGGTGATCACCGATCATCTGCGCTCGATCGGGGTGACGGCGGTGGAGCTGATGCCCGTCCACCAGTTCGTCCACGACGACGCGCTGACGAGCCGCGGCCTGCGCAACTACTGGGGCTACAACACGATCGGCTTCTTCGCGCCGCACAACGAGTACTCCTCGTCCGGGCAGCGTGGCGAGCAGGTGCTGGAGTTCAAGGCGATGGTGAAGGCGCTGCACGAGGCGGGCATGGAGGTGATCCTGGACGTCGTCTACAACCACACCGCCGAGGGCAGCCACCTCGGGCCGACGCTGTCGTTCCGGGGCATCGACAACGCCTCGTACTACCGGCTCGCCGACGACGACCCGCGCTACTACACGGACACCACGGGCACCGGCAACAGCCTGCTGATGCGGAGCCCGCACGTACTTCAGATGATCATGGATTCGCTGCGGTACTGGGTGACCGAGATGCACGTGGACGGGTTCCGCTTCGACCTCGCCGCGACGCTGGCCCGCGAGCTGCACGCGGTGGACCGGCTGTCGGCGTTCTTCGACCTCGTCCAGCAGGACCCGGTGGTCTCGCAGGTGAAGCTCATCGCCGAGCCGTGGGACGTCGGGGAGGGCGGCTACCAGGTCGGCAACTTCCCGCCGCTGTGGACGGAGTGGAACGGCAAGTACCGCGACACGATGCGCGACTACTGGCGGGGGCAGCCGGGCGCGCTGCCCGACTTCGCGTCCCGGCTGACCGGCTCGTCCGACCTGTACGCCGACGACGGCCGCCGCCCGATCGCCTCGATCAACTTCGTGACCTGCCACGACGGGTTCACGCTGCACGACCTCGTCTCCTACGACGGCAAGCACAACGAGGCGAACGGGGAGAACAACCGGGACGGCACCGACGACAACCGGTCGTGGAACTGCGGGCACGAGGGCCCGGTGGACGACCTCGACATCATCGCGCTCCGCGAGCGGCAGAAACGCAACTTCCTGACCACGCTGTTCCTCTCCCAGGGCGTCCCGATGCTGTCGCACGGCGACGAGATAGGCCGCACCCAGGGCGGCAACAACAACGCCTACTGCCAGGACGGCGAGATCTCCTGGGTCGACTGGACGGGCCTGCGCGACGACACGTTCTTCGACGAGCGCGGCCCGCTGCTCGACTTCGTCCGCCGGCTGTCGGCCCTGCGCACCGAGCACCCCGTCTTCCGGCGCCGCCGCTTCTTCCTCGGCGACCAGCGGACGAAGCGCGCCCGCAAGGCCGCGCGGCGCAAGTCGGACGCGGCGGCGGAGTCGGAGGAGCTGCCCGACCTGGTCTGGTTCACGCCGGGCGGGCATGAGATGGCCGACAAGGACTGGTCGGCGGGCTTCAACAAGTCGCTGAACGTGTTCCTGAACGGCGACGCGATCGGCGAGCCGGACCGGCGCGGGCGGCAGGTCGGGGACGACTCGTTCCTGCTGCTGTTCAACGCGCACGACGGGGACCTGCCGTTCACGCTTCCGCCCGCCGTCTACGGGCAGATGTGGATCAAGATGCTGGACACCGCGGACCCGCTGCTCGCCGAGGAGGAGTCGCCCATCGTGAAGGCCCGCGAGAACGTCCCGGTCGCCGCCCGCTCGATCCAGGTCCTGCGCCGCGTCTGAGGGCGTCCGTCCATGTCCGCCGAACCCGCCGCCGAGGAACCGCTCCCCGCCGACCCCCCAGAGGAAGCCGTGTCCGAGGACCACAGCACCGAGACCGCCTGGGCCGACGCGCCCGCTCCCGCCGATGACCCCGCCGCCGCGCCGCCGTCCGGCACCTACCGCCTCCAGCTGCGCGGGACGCCCGAGGGGCGCTTCGGGTTCGCCGAGGCCGCCGCCCTCGCCCCCTACCTGGCGTCCCTCGGCGTGTCCCACGTCTACCTGTCGCCGGTCCTGCAGGCGGCGCCCGGCTCCGCGCACGGCTACGACGTCGTCGACCACTCCCGGCTCTCCGACGAGCTCGGCGGGGCGGAGGCGTTCGGCGCCATGGCGACCCGGTTCCGCGCGCACGGCCTGCGGGTGCTGGTCGACGTCGTCCCGAACCACATGGCGATCCCGGAGCCGCACGACCTGAACCTGCCGCTCGCGGAGGTGCTGGAGGAGGGGGCGGCCTCGCCGTTCGCGAGGTGGTTCGACATCGACTGGGAGGCGGGCGGCGGCCGGATCGTCCTGCCCGGCGAGGGCGAGCCCAACTACCGGCGGTTCTTCGACATCTCGGGGCTGATCGGGCTGCGGCAGGAGGACCCGGAGGTCTTCCAGCGCACGCACGGGCTGCTGCTGAGCCTGGTGGAGCAGGGCCTCGTGGACGGCCTGCGCATCGACCACCCGGACGGGCTCGCCGATCCGCGCGGCTACCTGCGGCGGCTGGCGGAGGCCGCGCCGGGCCGCTGGATCCTCGTCGAGAAGATCACCGAGGGGGAGGAGCGGCTGCCGCCGGACTGGCCGTGCGCGGGCACCACCGGCTACGACTCGCTCGGCATGGTCGGCGGGCTGTTCATCGACCCGGCCGGCGAGAAGCCGCTCACCGACTACTACGTGTCGCTGACGGGCAACCCGGCCGCATTCGAGGAGGTCGAGCACGATTCGCGCCTGCACGCCGCCACGCACGGGCTGAAGCCCGAGATCGACCGGCTGCTGCGCGTCCTCCGCCGGGTGGTGGGCGAACGCCGCCCCGGCCTGGAACGGGCGCTGGTCGAGCTGCTCGTCGCCATGCCCGTGTACCGGGCGTATGTCGTGCCCGGTGAGGAGGCGCCGCAGCAGGCCGTGGACGTGCTGAACGAGGCCGCCGGCCGGGCCCGCGCCCACCTGCCCGAAGACCTGCACGGTGACCTGGACACCGTCGTCGACCTGGCCCTGGGGCGCGGCGAGCGCACCGACGCCGAGTTCATCGTGCGGTTCCAGCAGACGTCCGCGCCGCTCGCGGCCAAGGGCGTGGAGGACACCGCGTTCTACCGGTGGAACCGCATGGCCGCGCTGAACGAGGTGGGCGGCGCGCCGGGGCGGTTCTCCGTCGGCCCGGAGGACTTCCACGCGCACTGCATCCGTCTCGCCCGCGACTGGCCGCTGACGATGACGACGCTCTCCACGCACGACACCAAGCGCGAGGAGGACGTGCGGGCCTGGCTGGCGGTGCTGGCGGAGATCCCGGGCGAGTGGGCGGAGGCGGTGGAGCGGTGGCGGACGTGGGGTCCGGCTCCCTCGCCGCTGGAACCCGATCTCGAATACCTGCTCTGGCAGACGCTCGTCGGTGCGTGGCCGATCACCCGCGGCCGTCTGGAGGAGTTCCTCACCAAGGCGATGCGCGAGGCCAAGACCCGCACGTCCTGGGCCGAGCAGGACGCGGACTACGAGGAGGCCGTGCTCGCCTACGCGCGGGGCGTGCTGTCCGATGCCGACCTCGTCACCGACATGACGTCGTTCGTCGCCGAGATGGCCCCCTACGCGCGGGTGAACACGCTGGGGCAGAAGCTCGTCCAGCTGGCGATGCCCGGCGTCCCGGACGTCTACCAGGGGTGCGAGCTGACCGGCCTGGCGCTGGTCGACCCCGACAACCGGCGCCCGGTCGACTTCGGGCGCCGCCGCGAGCACCTCGCCCGGCTCGACACCGGCCGCCGGCCGAAGGAGGTCGACGACGAGAAGCTGCTGGTCACCTCGCGGACGCTGCGGCTGCGCCGGGCCCACCCCGAGTGGT
This sequence comes from Actinomadura sp., assembly GCF_044508335.1. Taxonomy (NCBI): domain Bacteria; kingdom Bacillati; phylum Actinomycetota; class Actinomycetes; order Streptosporangiales; family Thermomonosporaceae; genus Actinomadura; species Actinomadura sp. The sequence goes on along the minus strand of NZ_JBIQHY010000138.1, from coordinate 8,744 downwards.
TCGGGCCGGGCTCGCGGCACGAGCCGGTCGCGGCGCGCGGCCCCGCCGCCGAGCACCTGATCGGGTTCGCCCGGGGCGACGCGATCGCGCTCGCCACCCGGCTGCCCCGCGGGCTGGAGCGCCGCGGCGGCTGGGACGGCACGCGGGTGGACGTCCGGCACCAGGGCTGGCGGGACGTCCTGACCGGCTGCACGCACATGGGCCCGATCCTGGACGCGGCGCGCGTCTTCGAGCACCTCCCCGTGGCCCTCCTCGTCCCCAGGGAGATCGATAGTTGAGCAATCGGTTCGCGGTGTGGGCGCCGGACGCCGAACGCGTCGAGGTCGTGGTCGAGGGGATGAGGCATCCCATGGAGGCGCTGCCCTCCGGCTGGTGGGAGGCCCGTGTCGTCGGCGCGGGGCACGGCACGGACTACGGGTTCGTCCTGGACGGCGGCGGCGACGTGCTGCCCGACCCGCGTTCGCCGTGGCAGCCCAACGGTGTGCACGGCCGGAGCCGCGTCTACGACCACGACCGGTTCGCCTGGACGGATCAGCACTGGCACGGCCGCCCGCTGCCCGGGAGCGTCCTGTACGAGATGCACGTCGGGACGTTCACGCCGGAAGGGACGTTCGACGCCGCCGCCGACCGCCTCGACCATCTGGTGGCGCTCGGCATAGACGCGGTGGAGCTGCTGCCCGTCGCGTCGTTCCCGGGCCACCACGGCTGGGGGTACGACGGCGTCCACCTCTGGGCGCCGCACGAGCCGTACGGCGGGCCGGACGGGCTGAAGCGGTTCGTGGACTCGGCCCACGCGCGCGGCCTCGCCGTCATCCTGGACGTCGTCTACAACCACCTCGGCCCGGACGGCAACCGGCTGGGGAGCTTCGGACCGTACTTCACCAGCGCCCACGCCACCCCGTGGGGCGACGCCGTGAACTTCGACCAGGAGGGTTCGGACGAGGTCCGCGCGTTCGTCGTGGAGAACGCGCTCATGTGGTTGCGCGACTACCACTTCGACGGGCTGCGCATCGACGCCGTCCACGCCATCACCGACCACAGCGCCGTGCACATCCTTGAGGAGATGGGGCGCGCGGTGGCCGCGGAGTCCGCTCATCTCGGGCGCGCACTGTTCCTCATCGCCGAATCCGACCTGAACGACCCGCGCCTGGTGACGTCCAGGGAGGCGGGCGGATACGGCCTGGACGCGCAGTGGAGCGACGACTTCCACCACGCCCTGCACGCGGCCCTCACCGGGGAACGGCAGGGGTACTACTGCGACTTCGGTTCGCTGGAAACGCTGAAAAAGGCCGTCACCCGGGTCTTCGTCCACGACGGGACCATGTCCGCCTACCGGGGCAGGCGGCACGGGCGGCCGGTGAACGTCCGGGAAACACCCGCACACCGTTTCCTCGGCTTTCTGCAGAACCACGACCAAGTCGGCAATCGCGCCTCGGGCGACCGCATCGGCACCCTCTTGCCGTCCCCAGGGCTGCTCAAAGTGGGCGCGGCCCTCCTGCTGCTCGCGCCGTTCACGCCGATGCTGTTCATGGGCGAGGAGTGGGGCGCGTCCACCCCGTGGTGCTACTTCACCGACCACCAGGACCCCGAGCTCGCGCGCGCCGTGAGCGAGGGGCGCCGGCGGGAGTTCGCGCGGCACGGCTGGGCGGGCGAGGTGCCCGATCCACAGGCTGTGGAAACCTTCCGGCGCTCCGTCCTCGACTGGACCGAGCCGGACGAGCCCGACCACGCCGACCTGCTGGAATGGCACCGCGCGCTGATCTCGCTGCGCCGGTCCAGGCCGGAGCTGAACGATCCCCGGCTCACCGCGACGCGCGTCGAGGTGGACGAGAACGGCGCCCGCTGGCTGATGATGTGGCGCGGGGAGATCTGCGTCGCGGCGAACTTCGGCGCCGTCCCGGTCGTCCTGCCCGCCGCGCCGCCCGGCGGGCGTCCGCGGCTGCTCCTCGCATCGGATCCGGCGATACATCTCGATGCCGACGAACTCGGCGATTCCGGAACGCCCTCGGTGGAGCTTCCGGGCGCCTCGATCGCGGTTTTTCGCTGACCTGTGACCACGCGTAATGTGGCGTAGATACGGGTAACGCCGGATATGCCGTGTTCGCGAATGTACTACGAGTGGCAAACCGCAGGTCAAGAGCGCGGAGGCGGCCCGGTAATGGTCAAGAATGGTCATACGATCGGTTCATGACCTCAGTACTGCTCGCCGAGGACGACACGTCCATCTCCGAGCCTCTCGCCCGCGCGCTGCGTCGCGAGGGGTACACCGTCGAAGTAAGCCCGGACGGCCCGCAGGCGCTGGAGCGGGCGCTCGGCGGCGGTGTGGACCTGATCGTCCTGGATCTCGGCCTTCCCGAGCTGGACGGCCTTGAGGTGGCCCGCAGGGTACGGGCCGAAGGGCACGGCGTGCCCATCCTGATCCTGACCGCCCGGGCCGACGAGGTCGATACCGTCGTCGGGCTCGACGCGGGCGCCGACGACTACGTGACCAAGCCGTTCCGGCTGGCCGAGCTGCTCGCCCGGGTGCGGGCGCTGCTGCGCCGGGGCAGCACCGAGACCCCGATCGTCCAGGGGGTGCGGATCGACGCCGAGTCGCGCCGCGCCTGGATGGGCGAGCAGGAGCTCCAGCTGACCACCAAGGAGTTCGACCTGCTGCGCGTCCTCGTCCGGGACGCCGGCAAGGTCGTGACCCGCGAACAGATCATGCGCGAGGTGTGGGACACCAACTGGTGGGGTTCCACCAAGACCCTCGACATGCACATTTCCTGGCTGCGCCGCAAGCTCGGCGACGACGCCGGCAGCCCCCGCTACATCACCACGGTGCGGGGCGTCGGCTTCCGGTTCGAGCGCGGCGACTAGCACCGGCCGCCGCGGCCGTGCGGGACGACCGGGGGCCTTCCCGAGAGGCCCCCGGCGTGCCGCGCGGTCCGCGGCCCCACCCTCGAAGGAGCCCTGATGAGGCGCCGACTCCTCCTGTCGACGCTCGCGGTGGCGGTGGTCGCGATCCTCCTGCTCGGCATACCCCTCGCCTACGCCGCCCACAAGCTCGTCTACGAGGAGGCCGGCCGGTCGCTCGACCGGGAGGCGTCCTCCATCGCCGGCAGCGTCGGCTACAGCCTGGAGAAGCCGCAGCCCGTGACCGGCGAGGTCATCGCCCGCGAGTATCCGGGCCGGCACGTCTCGGTCACCCTGCCGGACGGCCGCACCATCACCGCCGGGCCGCCGAGGCGCGGCCCCGCCCTCACCGCCGCCGCCGCGCACGGCGCCGTCCGCGTCCGGGTGTCGCGACCGGAGTCGGAGGTCCGCGACTCCGCGCTGCGGCTGATCCTGCTGATCGCCAGCCTGGCGCTGCTCGGCGTCGCCGTCACCGTCGGCCTCGCGATGGTGCAGGCCCGCAGGTTCATGCTGCCGCTCCGCGAACTCGCCGAGACCGCCGACCGGCTCGGCAGCGGCAACGCCCGCCCGCGGCCCCGCCGCTACGGCATCCCGGAGATCGACCAGGTCGCCGAGGTGCTCGACCGCAGCGCCGTCCGCATCACCGACCTGGTCGTGGCCGGCCGCCAGTTCGCCACCGACGCCAGCCACCAGCTCCGCACCCCGCTGACCGCGCTGTCCATGCGGCTGGAGGAGATGATCGAGGCCGCCGACTACCCCGACGTCGTCCGCGAGGAGGGCGCCGCCGCGGTCGCGCAGGCCGAACGCCTCGTCGCCGTCGTCGAGCAGCTCCTCGCCCGCGCCCGGCACGACCCGACCGGCGGCGCCGTCCCGTCCCCGATCGACGACATCATCACCCAGCAGGTCAAGGAGTGGCGCCCCAGCTTCCGCAAGGCCGGCCGGGAGGTCCGCATCGTCGGCGAGCAGGGGCTCGTCGGCCTCACCAACCCCGACGGGCTCTCCCAGATCGTCGCGACCCTCCTGGAGAACTCCCTCGCGCACGGCGCCGGCACCGTCACCATCCACACCAAGCCGGGCGCCGGCTCGGTCGTCGTCGAGATCGGCGACGAGGGCCCCGGGATCCCGCCCGAACTGGAGCCGCGCATCTTCGACCGCAGCGTCAGCGGCGGCCACGGCACCGGGCTGGGCCTCTACCTGGCCCGCTCCCTGGCCGTCGTCGACGGCGGCCGGCTGGAGCTCATCCAGTCCCGCCCGGCCGTGTTCGGCGTCTTCCTGCGCGAACCCGCCGAGGCGCGCCTCGCCGCCGAACGGGTGGTGATGGGCCCCGCCTAGATCTCGGCGTAGTTCCCGGTGTAGTTCTCGGCGGGGGCGTCCAGCGGGTGGCCCAGGCGCGGTGCGGGGCGGTCGCCCGCGCGGTGGATGCCCGCCCCCTCGGCGCCGGGGGCCTCCGGGAGGCCGGACGCGGGGGCGACGCTCGGCGCGGTCGACGGCAGGAACACCCACTTCTTGTACGACCAGAAGCGGAACAGCGTCGCCACGCCGGTGCCGATGATCAGCGCGATGTTGTAGAAGACGGCGCCGTCCAGGCCGAGGACGTAGTGCGAGAAGCCGATGAACAGCTCGGTGATCACGAGCCCGACGCCGTTCAGCGCGAAGAACAGCACGTACTCGCGGCCGAGGCCGGTGCGGTCGCGGTGCCGGAACGTCCAGTAGCGGTTCGCCAGGTACGAGAAGGTCGTCGCGACGACCGTGGCGACGCCGTTGGACGTCAGGGGGCCCACCCCGAGCCCGGTGTGCAGGCCGTTCCCGATCACGACCGTGATCACGAACGCGATCGCGCCCACACTGCCGAACTTGGCGAGTTCCCGCACGAGGTGCGCGAACCGCCGATGGAGACTGGCGACCAGGCTCACAGAGGGGAACCGTCCTTCCGGACTGCGTCGAACGCCGCTGCCGACGGCGCGGCGGCTGCTGCGGAGGCACCACGAGGATAGACGCCCGCCGCCGCGGGGACGTCGGAACATGAACGTTTCACCCTCACCAGGCGTTCCCTGCCCATTGCCGAGATGCCCACACACGTACGACGCCGGCGGCCGCGGATTCGTTCGGGGCGGGCGGCCGGTAACCTTCTGACGTGACATTTCAGCGCTCTTCGGGGGACGGCGGCCCACCGGGCCCGGCGGACCGGCCCCGCCGGGCGGACACCCCGGTCGTGGGCATGGCGGGCGGCGGGCAGCTCGCCCGGATGACGCAGCAGGCCGCGATCGCGCTCGGCGTGTCGCTGCGGGTCCTCGCCGGCACGCCGGACGACTCGGCCGCCAAGGTCGTGTCCGACGTCAGGGTGGGCGACGACCGGTCCCACCACGACCTGCTGGCGTTCGCCAAGGGCTGCGACGTGGTGACGTTCGACCACGAGCACGTCCCGGCTCCGCACATCCTGGCGCTGCAGGAGACGGGCGTCCCGTGCCGGCCGGACGCGGCGGCCCTGGCCCACGCGCAGGACAAGCTGTACATGCGGCGGAAGCTGAGCGGGCTCGGCTTCCCCTGCCCGGCGTACGCGCCCGTGCCGGAGACGTCGCCGGTGGAGTTCCTGGAGGAGTTCGGCCGCGAGCACGGCCGGCCGCTGGTGCTCAAGGCCACCCGCGGCGGATACGACGGCAAGGGCGTCTGGATCGTGGACGAGCCGTCCGGCCAGGTGGAGCGGCTGCTCGCGGCGGGCGTCGGCCTGATGGTCGAGGAGCACGTCCCGTTCCGCCGGGAGCTGGCCGCGCTCGTCGCCCGGTCCCCGTACGGGCAGGGCGCCGCGTACCCGGTCGTGGAGACCGTCCAGGAGGGCGGGATCTGCACCGAGGTGATCGCGCCCGCTCCCGGCCTGCCGGAGGACCTCGCCGCCGAGGCGCAGAACCTCGCGCTGCGCATCTCCGACGAGCTGGACGTCGTCGGGCTCCTCGCGGTCGAGCTGTTCGAGACCGGCGACGGGCTGCTGGTGAACGAGCTGGCCATGCGGCCGCACAACTCCGGGCACTGGACGATCGACGGCGCCCGCACGTCGCAGTTCGAGCAGCACCTCCGGGCCGTCCTCGACCTGCCCCTCGGCTCCACCGAGCCCACCGCGCCGTACACGGTCATGGCCAACGTGCTCGGCGGCGACGACCCCGACGTCTACTCCCGCTACTTCCACGTCATGGCCCACGACCCGGCGGTCAAAGTGCACATGTACGGCAAGGAGTCGCGCCCCGGCCGCAAGATCGGCCACGTGACCGCGCTCGGCTCCGACCTCGCCGACGTCCGCGCACGGGCCCGCCACGCCGCCGACTACCTGCGGTGGGGGACGAAGATGGGGGCAAGGGCGCCCCGCAGAGGAGGCACGGGTGACTGATCCGGTCGTCGGCGTGGTGATGGGCAGCGATTCCGACTGGCCCGTCATGGAGGGCGCCGCGCAGGCGCTGGCCGAGTTCGGCGTCCCGTACGAGGCCGACGTCGTGTCGGCGCACCGCATGCCGCACGACATGATCGCCTACGGGGAGCAGGCGGCCTCCCGCGGCCTCCGGGTGATCATCGCGGGGGCGGGCGGCGCCGCGCACCTGCCGGGCATGCTCGCGTCGGTGACGCCGCTGCCGGTGATCGGCGTCCCCGTCCCGCTGAAGTACCTCGACGGCATGGACTCGCTGCTCTCGATCGTCCAGATGCCCGCGGGCGTCCCGGTCGCGACGGTCGCGGTCGGCGCGGCCCGCAACGCCGGGCTGCTGGCCGTCCGCGTCCTCGCCGCGTCCGACGAGGAGCTGCGGGCCAAGATGGAGGTCTTCCAGCGGGACCTCTACGGGCAGGCGAAGGCGAAGGGCGCGCGGCTCCGCGAGAGGCTCTGAGCGCCTAGCGGCGCAGGGCCCATTCGACCGCCGGGCAGCGGTCCATCACGACGTCGAGCCCGGCGTCCTTCGCGCGCCGCGCCGCCGCCTCGTCGACCACGTCGAGCGGCAGCCACACGGCCTTCGCGCCGGCCGCGATCGCCTCGTCCACCGCCTTGCCCGCGTGCTCGGCGCGCCGGTAGACGCCGACGACGTCGATCTCGCCGGGGACGTCGGCGAGCGAGGCGTACCCCGGCTCGCCGAGCACCTCGCGGGCGTCCGGGTGGACGGGGATGATCCGCTTCCCGCGCTGCTGCATCAGCCGGGCCTGGTTGTAGACCTCGCGGGCGGGGTTGTCGCCGAGCCCGACGAACGCCCACGTCCCGGACTCCCTAAGCAGCCGCCGGATCACGTCCTGGTCGGCGAATTCGTCAGCCATGTCCGGCACAACAGCCCCCGTGCGCCTTTGCTTCCCGCCGGCTCAGGGGCGTCCGAGGGCCCGGTAGTTCCAGCCGGCCGCGCGCCACCGCTCGGGGTCGAGGGCGTTGCGCCCGTCCACGATGTTGCGTTCGGCGACGACCCCGGCGAGCTCGGACGGGTCCATGGACCGGAACTCGGCCCACTCGGTCAGCAGCAGCACCACGTGCGCGCCGCCGGCCGCGGACAGGGCCGATTCGCCGTACTCCAGGGTCGGATGCGCGCGGCGCGCGTTCGGCATGGCCTGCGGGTCGTACACGGTCACCTGCGCGCCCTGCGCCCGGATGGACGCCGCCACGTCCAGTGCCGGGGAGTCGCGGACGTCGTCGGAGTTGGGCTTGAACGCGGCGCCGAGGACGCCGACCGTCCGCCCGGCGAACGAGCCGCCGAGCATCTGCCGGGCGAGGTCCACCATCCGGATGCGGCGCCGGATGTTGATCTCGTCGACCTCGCGGAGGAACGTGAGGGCCTGGTCGGCGCCCAGCTCCCCCGCCCGCGCCATGAACGCCCGGATGTCCTTGGGCAGGCAGCCGCCGCCGAAGCCGAGCCCGGGGCCGAGGAACTTGCCGCCGATCCGGTCGTCGTAGGAGAGCGCCTCGGAGAGCTTCGTCACATCGGCGTGCGCGGCCTCGCAGACCTCCGCCATCGCGTTGATGAACGAGATCTTGGTGGCCAGGAAGGCGTTGGCGGACACCTTCACCAGCTCGGCCGTGGGGAAGTCGGCCGTGATGAACGGCGTGCCCTCCGCGATCATCGTCCGGTACACCTCGCGGAGCACCTTCTCCGCGTACTCGGCGGCGCCCTGCTCGGCGGGGAGCCCGGCCACGATCCGGTCGGGGTGCAGGGTGTCCTGGACGGCGAACCCCTCGCGGAGGAACTCCGGGTTCCAGGCGAGGACGGCGTCGCCCCCGGCCGGCGCGACCCGGTTCAGCGTCTCCGCCAGCCGCGCCGCCGTCCCGACCGGCACGGTGGACTTGCCGACGATGAGGCAGGGCCGCTGGAGCAGGGGCGCGAGCGACGCGACCGCCGCGTCGACGAAGCTCAGGTCGGCCGCGTACTCCCCGGCCTTCTGCGGCGTCCCCACGCACAGGAAGTGGACGTCGCCGAACTCGGCGGCCTCCTCGTAGGACGTGGTGAACCGCAGCCGCCCGGTCTCCAGGCCGCGGCGCAGCACGGGCTCCAGGCCCGGTTCGTAGAACGGCAGGTCGCCCGCGGAGAGCCGCGCGATCCGCTCCGCGTCGACGTCGAGGCCGAGCACTTCGAAACCCAGGTCCGCCATGCACGCCGCGTGGGTGGCGCCCAGGTATCCCGTTCCGATGACCGTCAGCCGGTGGGTCAAGACCCGCTCCCTTCGATTCGCGGTCGCCGACTAGCGGCCCTACTTGCAGCGTGCCCGCTGCGGACACGCACCCGCGCCGCCCGGCAACCCCTACTGACGGGTAGCATCTGCGGCATGAGTTCTGACTTTCCCACGTACGCGCCGTCGGAGGAGCATGAGCTGCTGCGGCGTACGGTGCGTGAGCTGGC
>NZ_JBIQHY010000137.1:4351-17806 GCF_044508335.1 Actinomadura sp. | reverse complement strand
GGTGCTCCGCGGCCGCATCGTCGGCGGCGTGGAGCTGAACGTGCTGCGCCGCTGAACCCGCGGGTCGCGATCGAGCGGGGTCCCGGGCGCTTCTAGGCTTGTCCTTTCGCGCCCGTTGGAGGCTCCCGTGCTGACCATGCAGGACGCCCTGATCCGGCTCACCGGCTACTGGGCGGGGCGCGGCTGCCTCGTCGCGCAGCCGATGAACACCGAGGTGGGGGCGGGCACCCTCAACCCGGCCACGGCGCTGCGGGTCCTCGGCCCGGAGCCGTGGCGCGTCGCCTACACCGAGCCGAGCGTCCGCCCCGACGACTCCCGGTACGGCGACAACCCGAACCGGCTGCAGACCCACACCCAGTTCCAGGTGATCCTCAAGCCGGAGCCGGGCGACGCGCAGGAGCAGTACCTCGGCAGCCTCGCCGCGCTCGGCGTCGACCTGCGCGCCCACGACGTCCGGTTCGTCGAGGACGACTGGGCGTCGCCGGCGCTCGGCGCGTGGGGGCTCGGCTGGGAGGTGTGGCTGGACGGCCTGGAGATCACCCAGTTCACCTACTTCCAGCAGTCCGGCGGGCTGACCCTCGACCCGGTCTCGGTCGGCGGGCTGACCGCCGGCCGCTCGACCCGCGTGCACCGGACGTCCCGCACGCCGCGGGTCGACGTGCCGGACGCCGCGTCGCTGCCCGGCGTGCTGCGCCGGCACGGGATCGAACCCGACCGGTCCCGCCGCCGTACCCGCGTCGCCGAGGCCGCCGGGGACCTCGCCGGGAGCCGCGGCGGCACGGTCGACCTCGCCGCCGAGCGGGCGCTCGTCGAGGAGATCGTCGACCTGGTGGAGGAGCCCGTCGCCGTCCTCGGCTCGTTCGACGAGAAGTACCTGGAGCTGCCCGAGGAGATCCTCACCACGGTCATGCGCGAGCACCAGCGGTACCTGCCGGTGCGCGGCCCCTCGAACCGCCTCCTCCCGCATTTCGTCGCGGTCGCCGACGGCGAGTGCGACCACGGCGCCGTCCGGGCCGGGAACGAGGCCGTGCTCCGCGCGCGCTACGAGGACGCCTCGTTCTTCTTCCGGCAGGACCTGCGGCGCACGCCCGAGCAGATCAAGGCCGGGCTCGGCAGGCTCACGTTCACCGAGCGGCTCGGGTCGATGGCCGACCGGTCGTCGCGCATCGCCGCGCTCGCCGCCGACCTCGCCGGCCGCCTCGGCCTCGCCGCCGGGGAGCGCGCCGTCCTGGACCGCGCCGCCGCCCTCGCCAAGTTCGACCTCGCCTCGTCCGTGGTCATCGAACTGCCGGCCCTCGCCGGGACGATGGCCCGCGAGTACGCCCGCCGCGCCGGCGAGGACGAGGCCGTCGCCCGCGCCCTCCACGAGATGGAGCTGCCCCGCTCGGCCGGGGACGCGCCGCCCGCGACCACCGCCGGGGCCGTCCTCGCCGCCGCCGACCGGCTCGACCTCCTCACCGGCCTGTTCGCCGCCGGGTCGGCGCCGACCGGCAGCTCCGACCCGTTCGGGCTGCGCCGCGCGGCGCTGGCGCTGACCGCGATCCTGCGGGACGTCCCGCGCCTCGCGCCGGTCACCGTCGGGGACGGCCTCGCCCTCGCCGCCCGGCACCAGCCGGTCGCCGTCGCCCCCGAGGCGCTCGCGGACGCCGAGCGGTTCATCGCGCGCCGCCTGGAGCAGAGCCTCCTGGACGAGGGGCGCCCGGTGCGCGTCGTCCGCGCCGTGCTGCCGCTCGCCGGCGCGCCCGCGCACGCCGCGCGGGCCGCGGGCGACCTGGCCGGGCTGCTCGGCTCGCCGCGGTTCCGGCGGCTCACCGCGGCGCTGCAGCGGGTCCTGCGCATCGTCCCGGACGGGACGGACGCCGGCTACGACCCGGGCCTGTTCACCGAGCCCGCCGAGCGGGACCTGCACGAGGCGTTCATCCGCGTCAGGGCCGAGCTGACCGCCCGGCCGTCGCTGCCGGAGTTCGCCGCGGCCGCGGCCGCGCTCGTCGCGCCCGTCGACGCGTACTTCGACGGCGTCATGGTCATGGCCGGCGACCCGGGCGTGCGCGCCAACCGGCTCGGGCTCCTCGCCGCAGTCCGGGACATGGCCGCCCCCGTCCTCGACTGGCGCGAGATCGCCTGAACCGGAGGCCCCCGCCGGAATTCGTCAACACTGGCCGTTGCCGGGCCCGCCGCGCCGTGGTCATGATCAAGTCACCCGGCATGGAAGGGGCCGACGATGGCGAACCTTCACGACGCAGAGGAGTTCCGGCGGCGCGGCTGGTGGCGGGACGGGACGTTCCTCGACGATCTCGACCGGTGGGCGGAGACCGCCCCCGACCGCCCGGCGGTGGTCGGCCATGTCTGGGAGACCGGCGACGACCCCGACGTCGTGCTGACGTACGCGGAGCTGGCCGAGCTGGTGGACCGGTGCGCGGCGGGCCTGGCGGAGCTGGGCATCGGTCCCGGCGACCGGGTCGCGATGCAGCTCGTCAACCAGTGGCAGGCCACCGTCCTCGCGCTCGGCTGCGGGCGCGCCGGCGCGGTCGCCGTGCCGTACTACATCGCGACGGGCGCCGCGGACACCGAGTGGATCCTGCGCGAGTCCGGCGCGAGCGCCGTGGTGTCGCTGGACGGGGTCCGCGGCCTGGACGTCGCCGGGACCATCGCGGGCATGCGCGACCGGCTGCCGGCGCTGCGCCACCAGATCGTGGTGGGGGAGAACGTCCCCGCGGGAGCGACCGGCTTCGAGAGCGGCCTGCTCGGGTCGGGCGGCGCGCCGCCGCCGCACCGCCCGTCCGGCGACGACGTCCTGCAGATCATGTACACGTCGGGGACGACCGGGCGGCCGAAGGGCGTCCGGCACTCCCACAACACCCTGTACGCGATGGCGCGCTCCTACACCGTCCCGCTCGGGCTCGGCGAGGACGACGTGCTGTCCACGCCGTGCATCGTCGGCGGGCAGGGCGGCTGGCTCTACGGGATGCTCGCGCCGCTCGTCGCCGGCGCGACGGCCGTGTGGGCGGACGCGTTCAAGCCCGGCGACTTCCTCGACCTCGCCGCGCGGTACGGGATCACCGCCGCGTACTTCACCCCGTTCATCCTGGACGAGCTGGTCGCCGAGCAGCGGGCGCGCCCGCGGGAGGTCGCGCTGCGGCACATGGTCACCGGCTCCACGCCCATCCCGCCGGATCTGCCGGGGCGGTTCCGCGAGACGTTCGGGTTCCCGGTCCGGTCGCTGTGGGGGATGACGGAGAACGGCGGCGTCACGATCAGCCGCCCGGACGACCCGCCGGACTGGGCCGCGCGGAGCGACGGCCGGCCCGTCGAGTGGATGGAGATCCGGCTCGTCGGCGAGGACGGCGCGGTCGTCGCGGACGGCCCGGGCCGCCTGGAGGTCCGCGGCGCGAACATGTGCCTGGGCTACGAGGGCGCCGACGACGTCTTCGCCGCCGCGCTGCACGACGGCTGGTTCGTCACCGGCGACCTGGCCCGGCCGGACGGCCGCGGCGGCATCAAGGTCATCGGCCGCACCAAGGACATGATCAACAAGGGCGGGCTGCACGTCCCCGCCGTCGCGGTCGAGGGCGTCCTGCGCGCCGACCCGCGCGTCGCGGAGGTCGCGGTCGTCGGCGAGCCGGAGCCGCTGCTCGGCGAGACCGCCGTCGCCGTCGTCGTGCCCGCGCCGGGCGCCGCGCCGCCGCCGCTGGAGGACCTCCAGAAGCTCGTCGCGGACGCGGGGATGACGCCCGGCTACGAGCCCGACCGGCTGGAGGTCGTCGCCGAGCTGCCGAAGACCCCGACGGGGAAGGTCCGCAAACGCGTCCTCGAGGAGGAGTTCGCCCGGAGGGCCCGGACCGCCGCGGCGCGGTGAGCGCCGGGTCCCTCGCCGGGCGGCCCGCCGCGCCGCCGCGGCCGTCCCGGCGGCGGGCGCTGGCGCTCACGTCGGTCGTGCTCGCCAACGTCATGGCGGTGGTCGACTACAACATCGTCAGCGTCGCGATCCCGCAGCTGCTCCGCGCGTTCCCCGGCAGCACCCTCGCGGGGCTGTCCTGGACGATCACGGCGTACACGGTGGTGTTCGCGGCCGTGCTGCTGCCCGCCGGCGGCACGGCCGACCGGCTCGGGCCCAAGCGGATCTTCCTGCTGGGCCTCGCGGTGTTCACGCTCGGCTCGGCCGCGTGCGCGCTCGCGGCCGGCCCGGTGACGCTGGTGCTGGCGCGGATGCTGCAGGCCACCGGCGGCGGCGCGGTCGTCGCGCTGTCGATCTCGGTCGGGCTGAGCGAGTTCCCCGGCCGCGCCGGGCACGCGTTCGGGCTGCTCGGCGCCGCCGCGGGCATCGCGGGGGCGAGCGGGCCCGCGCTCGGCGCCGCGCTGCTCGCGCTCGGCGGCTGGCGCTGGATCTTCCTCGTCAACCTGCCGCTCGGCGCGGTCGCGCTGGCCTGCGCCGCGGCCGGCGTCCCGTCCCGCCCCGCGGAGGGGCGCGGCCTGCCCGACCTGCTCGGCACGGCGCTGCTCGCCGGCGGCGTCGCCGCCCTCGTGCTCGGCGTCGTGCAGGGCCCGGACTGGGGCTGGACGGCCGCCCGGACCGCCGCCGCGCTCGCCGCGGGCGCGGCGCTGGCCTGCCTCGGGGTGCGCCGGTCGCTGCGGCATCCGCGCCCGGCGGCCGACTTCGCGCTGCTGCGGGCCCGGTCGGCCGCCGCGGGGAACCTGGCGATGGTGATGCTGAGCGTCACCCAGTTCGCGGTGGCGCTGTGCGTGGCGCTGTTCCTGACCGAGCGGTGGGGCTACTCGGTGCTCGCCGCCGGGTTCGCGCTCACCCCCGGCCCGCTGACCTCGGCCGTCGTGTCGTGGCGGAGCGGGCCGCTGGTGCGGCGGGCGGGCGCGCGGGCGGTCGCGGTCGCGGGCGGCGTGCTCGGCGCCGCCGGCTGGTGCTGGCCACTGGTGGCGGACGCGCTCGGCGCGGGGCGGAGCTACCCGCTGGCGGTGCTGCCCGCGCTCGTCGCGGGCACGGCGGGGATGGCCGCCGCCGTGGCGATCGAGACCATCGCGGTGGAGGACGTCCCGCCCGCCAGGTTCGGCAGCGGCAGCGCGCTGATCATGCTGGCCCGGTCCGCCGGCGCGGCGGCCGGGATCGGCGGCCTGGCCGCGGTGCTGCACGCGCCGACCGGCGCCGCGTTCCGGGTCGCCTGGGCGGGGCTCGCGGCGGGGCTGCTGGCGTCGGCGCTCGCCGCCGCGGCGTCCCGGCCGCCGCCCCGGGAACGGACTCCCCGGGAACGGACTCCCCGGGAACGGGATCCCCGGGAACGGGATTCCCGTGAACGGGGGCGCCCGCGGCCCCGGAGGGTGCCGCGGGCGCCGCTGCGCCGTCATCGGTGATTCGGCGCCCATTTCCGCGAATCAGTGCGTCCGAATTTCTCCGGGCAGAATGCGGACGGCATCACCGGCATCGGCGGTCCGCCATTGTTTGCGATGCCTTCCGTGCGTTCCTTCGCGCGTTCGCGGAGTGCCGGTAATGGTCTACCACGGCTTCGTGCGCATTTTTCCTCCTCAGCGGGCGAAGAACCGTCGGGACGCTGATGGGAATCACCACGGAGTCGTGCGCATGCGGGTCACCTCCCGATATCGATGGGACGGGACGGGCGGGGGAGCGTCACCACGGGGTCGTGCGCATGCGGGTCACCTCCCTTCCTCGCGGTCGCGGGCCCGTTCGCTCGGGCCCAGGGGAGCACCGGGGGAGAGCGGAGCGCGGCTCAGAGAGCCAGCAGCACGAAGTGCTGGGGCAGGTGTACGGCCAGCCCGAGGCGCATCGCGGCGGTGATCACCGCGTCCCCGTCGCCGGCCGGGCGGCGCAGCGCGAGCGTCGACTCCTCGCCGTCCAGCAGGGTGATGCCGGCGCGGAAGTCGCCGAGCAGCACCCGGTCGCGCTCGATCATGCGGGTGCGGGTGACGCGCAGCCCGGCGGCGTCCAGCGCGGCCAGCGCGCCGCCGCCGACGAGCCGCCAGTACAGGGCGGGGTGCATGACCAGCCCGTCGCACGAGCCGCCCATCTCCTCGACCTCGGCGCAGGCGTTCATCAGCGCGTCCATCGCCGCGCCGGCCTCGGCGGACGCCCGCGGGGCGGAGAGGCGGCGCAGCCCGTCCAGGCGCAGCAGGCCGGGGATCGCGCCGTCGTCGCTGCCGTGCAGCAGCACCTCGTTCTCCACGGTGCAGAGCCGGACGATGACGCGGTGGTCGACGAAGCGGGCGAGCAGCGCGGGGTCGGAGCACAGGTCGGCGGGCACCGGGACGGCGACGGAGATCTCGGTCAGCTCGGCCTTGGCGACCGCCGGGCGGAACACCGCCTCGGGCGTCGCGGCGTACCGGGTCCCGCCGCCCCCGCCGGCGCGGTGCTCGCGCACGTAGCGCAGGGTCCGGTCGGCGACCGTGCCGCCCTTGGTCTGCTCCCGGACGGTCGGGCGGGGCCGGGTGGAGGCCAGCGGGAACAGCGTCGTCAGCGGCGCCCGGAGCCGGACCGCGGCGTCGCCGCCGGCCGCCCGGGCGACCGCGACGGCCAGCTCCTCGCCGGGGCCGCGCTCGCGCAGCCCGGGGTCATCGATGAGGTAGTCCAGCACGGAGAACTCCCATCAGACACACCTTTCGCGGCCGTCCGGATCTCGGGTCGGCCGACAAATGCACGCTGCCGGTACTGCACCGTGCCAACCGAGAGAGTAAGCACACCGGAGGAGAAATTAAAAGGGCCTCGCTCGATCTTGTTCAGAAAAATCGGCCATGGTACAACTTCCTAGCGGATTGGAAGGGGAGGTGACATGCCGAAGCCGGATAAAGAAGCCGGGGGAGGCGCCGCATTCGCCGATCCCGTGCTCGATCCCGTGCTTGATCCCATTCGCGGGACGGGGCCGCGCCCGGCCGCCCGCCCCGCCCCCCGCTGCCCGCTGCGCGCCCGCACCCCGGCCGGGGGCGCGCCCGCGGCGGACGCGCGGACCGAGGACGCGCGGCCGGTGGACGCGCCGGCCGGCGGCGCCCCGGGTGATCCGGGATGAGCACCGCGACGGCGGCCCGCCCCGGAGCCCCCGGCGGCCCCGCCGGCGAGGACGGCCTCGGCCTGCTGGAGATCGCGCGTCCGCTGATCGCCGCGGCCCGGGACGACCTGCGCGACCGGCTGCGCGCCGACCCGGCCCTGCCGGACGGGCTCGCCGCCCTGCTCCTGCGCGACCCGCCGGCCGGCTGGCTCGCGATGGCCGTCCAGCCGGCCCTGGCCCGGGAGCTCGCCGCGGCGCGGCGGCGGGGCCTGCCCGGCGCGACGCCGGAGCGCCGCTACGCCTCCTTCGTGCGGAGCCTGCGCGACCCCGGCACCGCGCGCCGGATCTGGGCGGAGTACCCGGTCCTCGCCCGGCAGGCGGCCGGGCTGCTGGACGCCTGGGCCGCAGCCCGCGCCGCGTTCGCCCGCGACCTCGCCGCCGACCTGCCCGCGCTCACCGGGGCGTTCGGCGCGCTCGGCGCCCTGGACGATGTCGTGTTCGGGTCCGCCGAGACGCACCGCGGCGGCAGGACGGTCGCGATCGTCCGGTTCGAGCGCGCCGCCGTCGTCTACAAGCCGCGCAGCCTCGCCGTCGACCGGTGCTTCGACCGCCTCCTCGGCTGGTTCAACGCCCCCGGCGTCCCGTACCCGCTGCGGCGCCCCCGCCTCCTGGACAGGGGCGACCGGGGCTGGAGCGAGTTCATCGAGCCCGCCCCCTGCGAGCCGGAGGCGCTGCCCGCGTTCTTCTGGCGGATGGGCGCGCTGCTCGCGCTGACCCACGCGGTGCACGGCTACGACCTGCACGCCGACAACGTGATCGCCGCCGGGGCCGACCCCGTGGTGATCGACCTGGAGGCCCTGTTCCACACCGAGGGGACGCAGCCGGAGGCGCGCCGCGCGCGGCTCGGCGACCCGGCCGCCGAGCGGCTGGCCGGGTCGGTGCTGCGCACCGGCCTGCTGCCCGGCCCGCTCGTCGTGCCCGACGTGGAGACCGAGCTGCCCTTCGGCGTCGACATCAGCCCGCTCGGCATCGCCGAGGGCCGCCGCTCCCTCATCCCGACGCCGATCGCCGAGGACCCCGGCACCGACCGGATGCGGGTGAGGCTCGGGTACCGGACGGTGCCCGCGCCCGCCGGGCGGCTGCGCCTGCCGGGCGGGCAGGCCGCCGACCCGCGCCCGTACCGGGACGCGCTGACCGCCGGGTACGTCTTCGCCCACCGCCGGCTGGCCGCCGCCGGCACCGGCCTGCTCGCGCCGGGCGGGCCGCTGCACGGCTGCGCGGACGTCCCCGTCCGGCTGATCCAGCTGTCGACGTTCCTCTACGTCCGGCTGCTGCTGGAGGGCTGGCGGCCGGAGGCGGTGCGCGACCCCGCCGTCCACGAGCGCGGCCTCGGCCGGCTCGCGGCGGGCTGGCCCGGCGTCCCGCACCGCGACGCGCTCATCGAGGCGGAGAAGGCCGCGCTGCGGCGCGGCGAGGTGCCCGTGTTCGAGATCCGGCCCGGCCACCGCGACGTCTGGCTGGAGGACGGCACCCGCCTGCCGGACGTGCTGCCCGCCGCGCCGCTGGCGGAGACGGCGGCGCGGCTCGCCGCGCTGGCCGAGGACGGCCCCGGAGCCCAGCTGGAGATCATCGACGCGAGCCTGGCCGCGCTGGACACCCGCCCCCGCGCCGGGCATCCCGTGCGGGGGCCGTCCGGCGTGCGCGGCCCGCTGGACACCGCACTGTCCATCGCCCGGCGGCTCGACGCGGCGGCCGTGCGGGACGGCGACCGCATCGGCTGGCTCACCGTCGAGGTCGTGGACGCCGCGTCCCGCCGGGTCGCGCCCGCCGGGCTGGACCTGTACGGCGGCCTGCCGGGCATCGGCCTGTTCCTGTCCTACCTGGCCGCCGTGACGGACGAGCCGCGGGTCGCGCGGCTCGCCGAACAGGTCGCCGAAGAGGTCGCCCTCCGCTGCCGCGCGTCCGCGGCCGTGCCGGCCCTCGGCCCCGCCTACCACCTCGCGCACGCCGCCGCCGTCCACCGCCGCCCGGACCTGGCCGAGGCGGCCCGGGACCTCCCCCCGCCCGCACCGGCCGGCCCCGACGTCCTGGACGGTGCGGCGGGCGCCGCGCTGTCCGCGCTCGCCGTGCACGCCGTCCTGCCCTGCGAGGAGGCGGAAGAGGCGGCGCGCGCCGCCGGCGAGCGGCTCCTCGCGATGGAACCGGAAGGGCCCGGCTTCGGGTACGGCGCGCCGGGCGCGGCGGTGGCCCACGCCCGCCTGCACGCCCTGCTCGGCGACCCCCGCCACGCGGCCCGCGCCCGTGAACTCGCCGCCACCGGGCCCGCCACTGAACCCGGCGGCGGACCCGGCGGCGGACCCGGCGGCGAGCCCGGCTGGTGCCAGGGCGCCGCCGGCACCGGCCTCGCCCTGCTCGAACTGCTCGAACTGCCCGGACCGGCCGGCCCGCCGGACCCCGCCGGCGGCACGCCCGCGCTGGAGCGTTCCCTCGACGCCGCGGCCCGGACCGCCCGCGCGTGCGGCCCGCTCCCGGACGACTCCCTCTGCCACGGCGCGTCCGGGCTCGCGGAACTGCTCACCGCCCTCGGCGAGCCCGCCCCCCGCCCGCCCGGCGAGGCGCGCACCGCCCTGCCCGCGCCCGCGCCCGGACTGCTCGCCGGCCTGTCCGGCATCGGCTACGGGCTGCTGCGCCGCGCCCGCCCCGCCGACGTGCCCCCGGTGCTCGCGCTGGCGCCCCCGAACCCCTGAGCCAGCTCCCGTTCCCCGTGGAGGAGACGACATGACCGTGGACGTTCAGCCCGGCCTGCTCGCCATCGACGGCGCCGCGCCGGTGCGCACCGACCCCTGGCCGACCTACGACAAGGGCGACGTCTTCATCGGCGAGGACGACCTCGGCGAGGCGCTCGACGCGATCCGCGACCGGCTCTACTTCCGCTACGACCACCGCCCGTACGCCGAGACGCGCACCGGCCGGTTCGAGCGGGACCTGTGCGCGTACTTCGGCGTCCCGCACGCGCTCGCCTGCGCCAGCGGCACCGCCGCGATCGCGCTCGCGCTGCTCGCCCTCGACCTGCCGCCCGGCTCCCTCGTCGCCTGCCCCGCCTTCACCTTCGCCGCGACGCCCAGCGCGATCCTGCTCGCCGGGCACCGGCCCGTCCTCGTCGAGTGCGACGACGACCTGCACATGGACGTGGCCGACCTGCGCCGCCGCCTCACCCCCGACGTCCGCGCGATCGTCGTCGTGCACATGCGCGGCTTCGCCTCCGACATGGACGCGATCTGCGCGCTCGCCCGGGAACGCGGCATCCCCGTCGTCGAGGACGCGGTGCCCGCGCTCGGCGCCCGGCTGAACGGCCGCCCGCTCGGCACCATCGGCGACGCCGGCGCGTTCAGCACCCAGTCCGACAAGTCGCTCAACACCGGCGAGGGCGGCTTCCTGCTCGTCCGCGACCCGGCCGTGCACGCCCGCGCGGCCGTCTACTCCGGCGCCTACGAGGGGCGGATGGCGCGGCACTTCGACGGCCCGCCGCCGCCCGTCGACGACCTCGCGCTGCCGATCTTCAGCCTGCGGATGGACGAGGTGCGCGCCGCGCTCGCCCGGCCGATGCTGCGCCGGCTGCCCGACCGGCTCGCCGCCCACCGCCGCAACTACGACGACGTCGCCGCGCGGCTCGCCGGCGTGCCCGGCATCGCGCTGCGCCGCCCCGTCGCCGACGGCGCCTACCTCGGCGAGGCGCTGGTGTTCCGGCTGCCCGGCGCCGGCGCCCGGCGCGCCGCCTGGACCGCCGCCGCGCTGCGCGCCGAGGGCATCGACGCCCGCGCCCTCGGCGACCCCGGCGACACCAACGTCCGCGCGTTCTGGAACTGGCGGTTCCTGTTCCCGGACCCGGCGCGCGCCCGCGCCGAGTACCCCGCCACCGCCGCGCGGCTCGACGAGACCGTCGACATCCCGCTGTCGGCGAACCTCACCGAGCGGGACCGCGACCACGTCGTCGAGGCCGTCCGCAAGGTCGCCGGCTCCGCGGTGGGGCGCGGCTGATGGTCCGCGTCCTGTACGTGACGGGCTGGTGCCGCAGCGGGACGACGCTGCTCGGCAACCTCCTCGGCGAGGTGCCCGGCGCCGTCCACGTCGGCGAGCTGCGCTACCTGTGGACCAACGGCGTCCTCGGCGCGGGCACCAACTCGCTGTGCGGCTGCGGGCGGGACATCCCGTCGTGCCCGCTGTGGAAGGCCGTCATCGCGCGGCTCGCCGGGGACGACGCCGCCTGGCACGCCGAACGCGCCGCCTGGCGGCAGCGGACCGCGCTGCGGACCCGGCACACCGGCCGCCGCCTCGCCGACGCGCGGCGCGCCCGCGCCCACCCGGCCGTCCAGGACCTGGTCCGGCTGTACGAGGCGATCGCCGCCGAGACCGGCGCCCGGCTCGTCGTCGACACCGGCAAGTTCCCCGCCGAGGCCGCCGCGCTGTGCGGCGCGCCCGGCGTGGACGCCCGCGTCCTGCACGTCGTCCGGGACCCGCGCGCCACCGCCGAGTCGTGGCGGCGCGCGAAGGGGTACATCCCGGCGATGGGCCCGGCCCGCAGCACCGCCTACTGGACGGGGTTCAACCTGGCGTCCGAACGCGTCGCCCGCGCGTTCCCCGGCCGCTGCCTGCGGCTGCGCTACGAGGACTTCGCCGCGCGCCCCCGCGCCGAGCTGGCCCGCGTGATGGCGCACGCGGGCCTCGCCGGCGACCCGCCCGTGGACGGCGGCGGCGCCGCCCGGCTCGGCGTGAACCACACCGTGACCGGCAACCCCGACCGGCTGCGGCGGGGCCCGGTCCTGGTCAGGGCTGACGACGCCTGGACGCGGACCCAGCCCGCCGCCGCCCGCGCCGTCGCCACCGCGCTCGCCGCGCCGCTGCTGGCCCGCTACGGCTACCCGCTGCGCCCCGTCCCCGCCCCGGTCCCCGCGGAGGTCTGATGGATCTCGGACTGCGCGGCCGCGTCGCGCTCGTCGCCGCCGCGACCAGCGGCCTCGGCCTGGCCACCGCCCGCGAGCTCGCCGCCGCCGGCGCGGACGTCGCGTTCTGCGGCCGCGACGAGGCGAGGCTGGAGGCGGCCCGCGAGGAGATCGACGCGGCCGGGCCGGGCCGCGCCGTCCCCACCCGGCTGGACGTCCGCGACCACGCGGCCGCCGCGGACTGGGTGCGCGACACCGCCGGCCGCCTCGGCGGGCCGCACGTCCTGGTGACGAACGCGGGCGGGCCGCCGGCCGGCCCCGCCCTCGGGTTCGGCCTGGACGCCTACCGCGACGCGGTCGAGCTGTGCGTGCTGTCCCACATCGCGCTCGTCCAGGCGGCCGTGCCGCACATGCGGGACGCCGGCTGGGGCCGCGTCCTGATGATCGCGTCGGAGACGATGCGGCAGCCGACGCCGAAGCTCGCCCTGTCCGGCACCGTCCGGCCCGCCCTCGCCGGGTTCGCCAAGACCCTCGTCCGGGAGCTGGGCCCGGCCGGCATCACGGTCAACGTCCTCGCGCCCGGCTACCACCTCACCCCGGCCGTGGAGGCGCTCGTCGCGCCGGACCGCAACGCCCGCCTCGCGGAGATCGCCGCCGGGATCCCGCTCGGCCGGCTCGGCTCGCCGGCCGACTTCGGCGCCGCCGCCGCGTTCCTCGCGAGCGAGCAAGCCGGCTTCATCACCGGGACCGTCCTGCTGGTCGACGGCGGCCTCAGCCAGGGCATCTGAGCGGGAAAGCGGAGAACGGAGGAGACGGTGGAGTTCGACGACGTGCTCGCGGCGCGGCGGATGGTGCGCCGCTACCGCCCCGACCCCGTACCGCCGGAGACCGTGGACCGGATCGCCCGGGTCATCCGGAAGGCGCCGAGCGC
Source organism: Actinomadura sp. (assembly GCF_044508335.1). Classification (NCBI taxonomy): domain Bacteria; kingdom Bacillati; phylum Actinomycetota; class Actinomycetes; order Streptosporangiales; family Thermomonosporaceae; genus Actinomadura; species Actinomadura sp. The sequence continues at coordinate 4,931 of NZ_JBIQHY010000137.1, read as the reverse complement.
GGGGTTCAGCCAGGGCCACCGGCTCGTCGTGGTCACCGAGCGCGCGACCCGCGAGCGCGTCGCCGAGCTCGCCGAGGAGTCCCTCTACCGGGAGAAGTGGCTGTCGGTGGCGCCGGTGCTGATGGTGCTCGGCGTCCGCGAGGACGACTACCACGACCGCTACACCCGGCCCGACAAGCTCATCGACGGCAAGGAGCTGGAGTGGCCCGCCCCCTACTGGTGGGTCGACTCCGGGGCGTTCCTCATGCTGCTCCAGCTCGCCGCGATCGACGCCGGGCTCGCGACAGGGTTCGCGACCGTCCGCCGCAAGGAGGAGCTCAAGGCGCTGCTCGGCCTGCCGGACGACATCGCCGTGGTCGGCGTCGTCACGATCGGCCATGCCCGCGACGACGCCGTTCCGCCGTCCGACACCGCCCGGCTGCGCGCGATGCGGAAGCCCTTCGGCGACCTCGTCCGGTACGAGTCCTGGAAGGACCCGCGCTAGAGCCGGCCCGCGCCGGAGCCGGCCCGCGTCGGAGCCGGCCCCGTCAGAGCCACGTCGTCGGGAGGCCGTGCGCCGGGGCCTCGCCGAGGACCGCGC
>NZ_JBIQHY010000137.1:0-4251 GCF_044508335.1 Actinomadura sp. | reverse complement strand
CGTCAGAGCCACGTCGTCGGGAGGCCGTGCGCCGGGGCCTCGCCGAGGACCGCGCGCTCGCCGCCCGGCCACAGCCGCAGCGTCACCACCTGGACGGCGTCGAGGCGGGAGGCGTCGCGCCCCTCGAACGACAGGTGGGCGAGCGGCGCCGCCGCGGTGGCCGCCGCGCCCGCCTCCTCGATGCCGCGGTCGACGCGCGCGGCCTCGTCCCGCGACAGGTACGCGCGCATCGTCGAGTGCCACACGACCGTGGCGACGCCCTCGCGCGGCGCGAGCCCGTCCAGGAAGTCGGCCGCGCCCATCCGCACGACCTCCGCCGGGACCCGCGCCGCCACCTCGAACGCCGCCCGCAGCCGCGCGACCCGCTCCGCCTGGTCGGGCCACACGTACGACAGCAGCCGCCGCTGCGCGTCCGGGGAGGACGCGTCCAGCGGGTTCGGGTCGCAGCCGCGCCGCTCGGCGACGGCCAGCGGCGCGCCCACCGGCGGCAGGCCCCGCCACGCGTCCGCCAGGACGACCGGGGACTCGGGCCCGTACGCGCCGCCCTCGTACAGGAACCGGAAGTGGTCGGCCCGCAGGTTCAGGCCCGCGCTCGCGCCGATCTCCAGCAGCCGGACCGGCAGCCCGGCCGCCTCGGCGACCGTGAGCAGGCCGCCGACCAGCGGCGCCGCCCGGCCGACCTCGTTCGTCTGCGGCGGTTCGGCGAGCCCCTCGCGTATCTCCGCCGCGTGCCCGGCGAGCACGTCCCGGAAGGCGGGCCAGGCCCGCAGCGGATCCTCCGTCCCGCCCGCGGTCGGGTAGTGCGCGGCCAGCTCCGGCGCCCGCCCCTCCAGGACGATGCGGTGCACCGTGCCGAGCATGCCCAGGATGTGGCGCGTGCCGGTGCGGTCTCCCAGCACGCCGGCGACCGCGTCCGGCTCGTCCGCCGCCCGGAGGAGCAGCTCCGCGTACATCGGCGACCCCAGCTCGGCCGACGCCCGCGCCTGCGCGAGCAGCGCCCTTCTCATCCCCCCACCTCCGCCGACGAGCCTCTCAGATGCTGGACGCCGTCACGGGCGGGCGCGCGGAGTCAATAGGATCGTCGTCATGCTGCGCTGGTTGACCGCGGGGGAGTCCCACGGCCCGGCCCTCACCGCGATCGTGGAGGGGCTGCCGGCCGGTGTGCGCGTGACCTCGGGGGACATCGCCGAGGAACTGCGCCGCCGGCGGCTCGGGCACGGGCGGGGCGCCCGGATGAAGTTCGAGCAGGACGAGGTGCGGATCCTCGGCGGCGTCCGGCACGGGGCGACGCTCGGCGGGCCGGTCGCGATCGAGATCGGCAACACCGAGTGGCCGAAGTGGGAGACGGTCATGGCGGCCGACCCGGTCGACGCCGGCGTCCTCGCCGCCCAGGCGCGCAACGCGCCGCTGTCGCAGCCGCGCCCCGGCCACGCCGACCTCGCGGGCATGCAGAAGTACGGGTTCGACGACGCGCGCCCCGTCCTGGAGCGGGCCAGCGCCCGGGAGACCGCCGCGCGGGTCGCGCTCGGGACCGTCGCCAAGGCGTTCCTCAAGCAGGCCCTCGGCGTGGACGTCCTCAGCCACGTGATCGCGCTCGGCGAGGTCGCGGCGCCCGACGGCGTCCTGCCCGGGCCCGGCGACCTCGCGCGGGTCGACCAGAGCCCCGTCCGCTGCTTCGACGCCGCGGCGTCGGCGGCGATGGTCGCGCACATCGACGAGACGAAGAAGGCGGGCGACACCCTCGGCGGCGTCGTGGAGGTCCTCGCCTACGGGCTCCCGCCCGGCCTCGGCAGCCACGTCCACTGGGACCGGCGGCTCGACTCGCGGCTCGCCGGCGCCCTGATGGGCATCCAGGCGATCAAGGGCGTCGAGCTCGGCGACGGGTTCACCACCGCCCGGCGGCCCGGGTCGCGGGCGCACGACGAGATCGACGGCACGCCCGAGGGGGTGCGCCGCCGGACGAACCGGGCCGGCGGCGTCGAGGGCGGCATGACGACCGGCGAGGTGCTGCGGGTGCGCGCCGCGATGAAGCCGATCTCGACCGTCCCGCGGCGGCTCGACACCATCGACGTCAAGACCGGCGAACCCGCCAAGGCGATCAACCAGCGCAGCGACGTCACCGCCGTCCCGGCCGCCGGGGTCGTCGCCGAGGCGATGGCGGCGCTCGTCCTCGCCGACGCCGCGGTGGAGAAGTTCGGCGGCGACTCCGCCGAGGAGACGGCGCGCAACCTGCGCGGCTACCTGTCCGCACTGACGATCAAGTGAGCGGGAGCATGCGACCGAAGGCAGTCATCATCGGGCCGCCCGGCTCGGGCAAGACCACGATCGGCGGCGCGCTCGCCGAACGCCTCGGCGTCGCGCTGCGCGACACCGACGCCGACGTGGAGGCCGCCGCGGGCAAGCCGATCGGCGAGATCTTCATCGACGACGGGGAGGACCGCTTCCGCGAGCTGGAGCGCGCCGCCGTCGCGGCCGCCCTCGCCGAGCACGAGGGCGTCGTCTCGCTGGGCGGCGGCGCGATCCTCGCCGCGGAGACCCAGGAGCTGCTCGCCGGGCACACGGTCGTCTACCTGAGGGTCGGCCTGCCCGAGGCGATCAAGCGGGTCGGGCTCAACTCCGCGCGGCCGCTGCTGGTCCTGAACCCGCGCAGCCAGATGCGCAAGCTGCTGGAGGAGCGCCTGCCCATCTACGAGCGGCTCGGCACCGTCGGCGTCGACACCGACGGCCGCGACCCCGCCGACATCGTCGAGGAGATCGTCAAGGCCCTGGAGGCGGCGTGACGTCGGCCCGGGTGCACGTCGGCGGCGCCGACCCGTACGACGTCGTCATCGGGACGGGCGTCCTCGGCGAGCTGCCCGCCATGGTCGGCGACCGCGCCCGCGCCGTCGCCGTCGTCCACGCCGAGGGCCTCCCCGGGATCGCCCGGCCGGTGTGCGGCGCGCTCGAGCGGGCCGGGTACACCGTCCACGCGCTGCCCGTCCCGGACGGCGAGGCCGCCAAGGAGGTCGGCGTCCTCGCCGGGCTCTGGTCGTCCTTCGCCCGCGCCGGGATGACCCGCACCGACGCCGTCGTCGGCGTCGGCGGCGGCGCCACCACCGACCTCGCCGGGTTCGCCGCGGCGTCGTGGCTGCGCGGCGTCCGCTCGGTCCTCGTCCCGACGACGCTGCTCGGCATGGTGGACGCGGCGGTCGGCGGCAAGACCGGCATCAACGTCCCCGAGGGCAAGAACCTCGTCGGCGCGTTCCATCCGCCCGCCGGCGTCCTGTGCGACCTGGCGACGCTGATGACGATGCCGCACGAGGACTACGTCAGCGGCCTCGCCGAGATCATCAAGGCCGGCTTCATCTCCGACCCGGAGATCCTCCGCCTGGTCGAGGACGACCCGAAGGGCGCCGCGTCCCCCGACGGCCCGCACACCCGCGAGCTGGTGGAAAGAGCGGTCCGGGTCAAGGCCGAGGTGGTGTCGGCCGACCTGAGGGAGAGCGGCCTCCGCGAGATCCTCAACTACGGCCACACCCTCGCCCACGCCATCGAGAAGGCCGAGGAGTACCGGTTCCGGCACGGCCACGCCGTCGCGATCGGCATGGTGTACGCCGCCGAGCTGTCCCGGCTCGCCGGCCGGCTGCCGGACGGCGTCGTCCAGCGGCACCGCGACATCCTCGCCTCGGTCGGCCTGCCCGTCTCCTACGCCGCCGACTGGCCCGGCCTGCGCGCCGCGATGACCATCGACAAGAAGTCGCGCGGCACGACGCTCCGCTTCGTCGTCCTGGACGGCATCGCGTCGCCGGGCCGCCTCGAAGGGCCGGACGAGGCGCTGCTCACCGCCGCCTACCGGGCGGTCGGCCGATGACCGCGGAGAGGAGGGTCCCGTGACCCGCGTGCTCGTCCTGAACGGCCCCAACCTGCGGCGCCTCGGCGTCCGCGAGCCCGACAAGTACGGCACGACCAGCTTCGACGACCTCGCCGCACTCTGCCGCGACACCGGCCGCCGCCTCGACCTGAGCGTGGAGGTCCGGCAGACCGACGACGAGGCCGAGATGGTGCGCTGGGTGCACGAGGCCGCCGACGAGCGCGTCCCCATCGTGCTGAACCCGGCCGCCTTCACCCACTACTCCTACAGCCTCCGCGACGCCCTGGCGCAGCGCACCGCCCCGCTCATCGAGGTCCACATCACCAACCCCGCGGCCCGCGAGGAGTTCCGCCACACCTCCGTCGTCGCCGGCGTCGCCACCGGCACCATCGCCGGGTTCG
>NZ_JBIQHY010000026.1:42229-64678 GCF_044508335.1 Actinomadura sp. | reverse complement strand
TGCCGCGGTCGTCGGGCACGTAACCCAGACCGCGGCGCGCGCGCTTGTGGGAGCTGAGGGAGGAGATGTCCTCGTCCAGGAAACGGACCGTTCCGGACGTTCCCTTATGGAGCCCCATCAGGGAGCGCAGCAGGGTGGTCTTGCCGGCGCCGTTGCGTCCGACGAGCGTGACGATCTCGCCCTCCTCGACGTGGAGGGACACATCACGCAGCGCCTGCGCCTCGCCGTACCAGGCGGACAGTCCGTCAATGCGCAGCATTGGAGTCTCCGAGGTAGGCGGTGACGACGCGGGGGTCGTGGCGGATCTCGGCGTAGGGGCCTTCGGCCAGCACCTTGCCGTGCTGCAGGACGGTCACCCGGTCGGCGAGGCTGGCGACCACGTTCATGTTGTGCTCGACCAGGACCACGGTGCGGCCCGCGCGGATCTTGCGGACGAGTTCGATGGTGCGTTCCACGTCCTCGACGCCCATGCCGGCGGTCGGCTCGTCCAGCAGCAGGACCTTGGGGTCCAGGGCCAGCGCGAGCGCCAGTTCCAGCGCACGCTTGCGGCCGTAGGCCAGCGCGCCCGCCGCGATGTCCGCGTGATCGGCGAGCCCGACCTGGTCGAGCAGCTCGGCGGCGCGGCCGGCGTAGCGGCCGAGCGCCCGGTCCGAGCGCCAGAACCGCCAGCCGAGCCCGGACCGTCCGGCCAGCGCCAGCTCCACGTGCTGGCGCGGCGTCAGCTCCGCGAACAGGCTGGTGATCTGGAACGACCTGGCGAGCCCGAGCCGCGCGATCCGCTCCGGGGTGCGGCCCGCCAGCTCGTGCCGGCCCAGCCGGACACTGCCCGCGGTCGGCTTCAGGAACCCGGTGAGCAGGTTGAACAGCGTCGTCTTGCCGGCGCCGTTGGGGCCGACCAGCGCGTGGACCGAACCCTCCCCGATGTCGAGGTCCACGCCGTCCACGGCCCGGAAACCGCGGAACTCCCTGACCAGACCCCGCGCTTCGAGAACCGGCGCCTTCACCACCGGGGCATCCTGAACGGGACCGCCCATGCGCCCTCCTCACGCTCCTTCGAGGTGACCCGGAGCACACCGGGCCGCCGTGTCCGGGAACGCTAGGTCGCACCCGCGGACCGAACCATGTGAGCGGCCCCCACATTCGGACCGTCCGATACGTCAGTGCTCCACATCACACGCAGGTCACGACCGCCTGCACATGACGGCTCCGGACGATATGTGGGCGGGCCACGTGGCCGCGACCACGACCGCCCCTCACCATGGCGGGCACCCCACGTCCCACCCCGAGGAGGCGGAATGCTCGTCCGCACCGTCCTGACCGCCGGCGCCGTCGCCGCCGCCCTGGCCGCACCGGCGCACGCGCAGGAACGCCCGCTCACCGTGCCGGGGGCGGAGAAGCTGGTCTCGGCCCGCCTGGGCGACCTCACGACCGCCGGGACGGTCGCGTCCGGGCACACCGTCCCCGCCGACTACGCCGGCCTGCACGCCACCGGGACGCGCAACCCTACGGGCGTCCCCGGCATCCAGCTGGACGGCTACTTCCCCGACACCTCGACCACCAACACCAACCACGGCTGGAACCACGACGCGCAGTTCGTCATCCGCCTGCCCGACCGCTGGAACGGCGGCCTCGTCGTCGCCGGCTCCCCCGGGAACCGCCGCCAGTACGCCAACGACGTCACCATTTCCGACTGGGCGCTCGGCAAGGGCTACGCCTACGCGGCCACGGACAAGGGCAACACCGGCCTGGAGTTCTACGAGGACGGCCGCCGCCCGGGCGACGCCATCGCCGAATGGAACCACCGCCTGACCCAGCTGACCCGCGCCGCCAAGAAGGTCGTCCGCGAGCGCTACGGCCACTCCCCCCGCCGCACCTACGCGGCGGGCATCTCCAATGGCGGCTACCTCGTCCGCTGGCAATTGGAGAACCGCCCGGAACTCTACGACGGCGGCATCGACGCGGAAGGCACCCTCTGGCGCGCCGAAGGCCCGAACCTGTTCACCTACCTGCCGGCCATTCTCCGCGCCTACCCGTCCTACGCGGCCACCGGCGACCCGGCCGCGCACAAGGCGCTCCTGAAGGCGGGCCTGGCCCCCGGCTCGGAATTCCTGTGGCCATTCCACGACCAGGTCTACTGGGAACTCACCCAGCGCATCTACCGCGAAGAATTCGACCCCGCCTACACCGGCGCCGAGGCCGACTACAACTACGCCGCCCGCCCGAAGAAGGTGCACCGCGCCGTGGCCCGGATCTCCCTCACCGGCCAGATCCGCAAACCCCTGATCACCCTCCAGGGAACCTACGACTCGCTACTGCCGATCAGCACCGACTCCGACGTCTACGCCAAACTCGTCCGCACCCGCGGAAAGGCCCCCTACCGCTACTACCGCCTGGAGGCCGCCAACCACGTAGACGGCCTCTACGACACCTACCCCGACCGCCTGCGCCCGCTGCTCCCCTGCATGCGCACGGCCTTCACGGCCCTGGAGTCCTGGACGCGGGACGGCACACCCCCGCCGGCGAGCGCCACACTCCCCCGCCCCACGTCCGGAGACCTCCTCAACACCTGCTCCCTCACCTCTTGAACAACCTGAACACCAAATAGGTGAGCCCCGAGCCGGGGGGTGGGGTCAGAGTTTGGAGCGGGTCCAGGTGAGGAGGTCGTCGGCGGGCCAGGTGTTGACCACCTGGGCCGGGGGGACGGCGCAGCGGGCGGCTCGCTCGCAGCCGTGGGGCTGCCAGTCGAGCTGCCCGGGAGCGTGGGCGTCGGAGTCGATCGAGAAGCGGCAGCCCGCCTCGACGGCCAGGCGCAGCAGGCGCTTGGGCGGGTCCAGGCGCTCCGGGCGGGAGTTGATCTCGACGGCGACGTCGTAGGCGGCGCAGGCGTCGAAGACGAGGGCGGCGTCGAACTCCGACTCGGGGCGCAGCCCGCCGCGCCTGCCGCCGGCCTTGACGATGCGTCCGGTGCAGTGGCCGAGGACGTTCACCCGCGGGTTCGCGATCGCGGCGACCATGCGCTTCGTCATGGCGACGCGGTCCATGCGGAGTTTGGAGTGGACGCTGGCGACGACGACGTCGAGGCGCTCCAGGAGGCCGGGGTCCTGGTCGAGGGTGCCGTCCTCCAGGATGTCGACCTCGATGCCGGTGAGGATGCGGAACGGCGCGAGGCCGGCGTTCAGCTCGGCGACCACGTCGAGCTGGCGGCGGAGGCGGTCGGCGGACAGGCCGTTCGCCACCTTCAGGCGCGGCGAGTGGTCGGTGAGGGCCAGGTACTCGTGGCCCAGGCCGCGGGCGGTCTCGGCCATCTCCAGGATGGGCGAGCCGCCGTCCGACCAGTCGCTGTGGGTGTGCAGGTCGCCCTTGAGCGCGGCGCGCAGCGCGGCCGCGGCCTCGTCGAGGGGCTCGCCCTCGGTGGCCTCCAGGCGCCGCAGGTAGACGGGGGTCTCGCCGCGCAGCGCCTCCTCGATCACCAGCGCGGTGACCTTGCCGATGCCGGGGAGCGCGGTCAGCGTGCCGTCGCGGGCGCGGCCGACCAGCTCGTCCGGGGAGGTGCGCTCGACGAGGTCGGCGGCCGCGCGGAACGCGCGGACGCGGTAGGTCGGCTCGCGGGCGCGCTCCAGCAGGAACGCGATGCGGCGCAGCGCTTCGACGGGCTCCACGCCTCGCACCGTACCCAGGTACTACGCGCGGTGTCCCACCACGGTTTCATCCGGTATGCCCGTCAGGTCTCTAGCCTGGTCGTCATGGTCGGCGACCGGACGAACCCGTTGCGGGCGGTACTGCGGGACGGGATCCTCGCCGCCCTGGCGACGGGCCGGGCCGAGCCGGCGCCGCCGCTCGACCGGCCATGGCCGGCGGGGCTGCGGTGGACGCGGTTCCTCGGCGTCGGGCGGCTGCCGTTCGGGCTGGTCGTGAACCTGTTCTGGTTCTTCCTCACGCTGCTGCTCATCAGCGGCACCAGCTCGATGCTGAAGGAGCCGGTGCGCGCCGCCGCCGCGGACTACCCCGGGGACGGCGCGGCCCTGCTGGTCGCGGCCCTGGTGACCGCGCCGCTGGCGCTGCGCGACCGGCACCCGCTGGCGGCCTGGCGGCTGAGCTTCGCGGCGCTGGCGCTGCTCGCGCTGCTCCCGTGGCCGCCGGGCATCGAGTACACCGAGGGCGGCGCCTTCGCCGCGCTCATGTGCCTGTACACGGTGACGGTGCGCTGCTCGCGGGACATCACCCTGGGCGTCGCCGTCCTGTCGCTCACCGGCGTGTGGATCAAGGACGCGGACTCCGCGCCCGGGGCGTCGGTGCTGCTCATGGTGCCGCTGGCGGTCGGCTACGCCGTCCGGGTCCGCCGGACGGCGCGGCGGGAGCTGGCCGAGCAGGAGAGGCGGCACCAGGACGCCGAGGCGGTGCTGACCGAGCGGCAGCGGATCGCGCGGGAACTGCACGACGTCGTCGCCCACCACATGTCGATGATCGCGATCCAGGCGGAGGCGGCCCCCTACAAGGTGGAGGCCCTCCCGGACGAGACCCGGGCCGACCTCGCCGAGATCCGCGCGACCGCGCTGGACGCGCTGACCGAGCTGCGCCGCGTCCTCGGCGTGCTGCGCGCCGAGGACGGCGCCGAGACCGCGCCGCAGCCGGGCCTGGACCGGCTGGACGAGCTGATCGGCAACGCCCGGAGCGCGGGCCTGCGGGTCGAGGCGCGGCTGGACGGCGACCTCGCCGGGCTGCCGCCGGGCGTGGGCCTCACCGCCTACCGGATCCTGCAGGAGGCGCTGAGCAACGCGATGCGGCACGCGCCCGGCGCCCGGGTCGAGGTCCGCGTCTCCCGGGACGACGGCGAGGGTGGCATCGTATGGCTGGGCGTGGTCAACGGCCCGCCCGGCGCCGGGCAGGCGCCGCACCCGCCGCTGCCGGGCGGCGGCCACGGGCTGCTCGGGATGCGGGAGCGGGCCGCCGCGCTGGGCGGTGAGCTGACCGCCCGCCCCACCCCCGAGGGAGGATTCGCCGTGACCGCCACGCTGCCGGTGAAGGCGCGGGAGACGACGTGACGATCCGGGTCGTGATCGTCGACGACCAGGGCATGGTCCGCGCCGGGTTCGGCGTGCTGCTGAACGCCCAGCCGGACATCGAGGTCGTCGGCGAGGCCGCCGACGGCGAGGAGGCCGTGCGCCGGGTCGCCGAGCTGCGCCCCGACGTGGTGCTGATGGACGTCCGCATGCCCGTCCTGGACGGCCTGGAGGCGACCCGCCGCATCCTCGGCGGCGCCGCCGGGGACGCCCCGAAGATCCTCATGCTGACCACGTTCGACCTGGACGACTACGTGTACGCGGCGCTGCGCGCGGGCGCCAGCGGGTTCCTGCTGAAGGACGCGTCCGCGACCGAACTGGCCGACGCGGTGCGGGTCGTCGCGGCGGGCGACGCGCTGCTGTCGCCGTCGGTGACGCGCCGGCTGATCGCGGAGTTCTCCCGGCTCGGCGGGCCGCGCGCGCCGTCCCGCACGCGGCTGGACGCGCTGACCGAGCGGGAGACGGAGGTCCTGGCCCTGGTGGCGCGGGGGCTGTCCAACGGGGAGATCGCCGCGAAGCTCGTCGTCGCCGAGCAGACCGTCAAGACGCATTTCGGGCGGATCCTGATGAAGCTGGGGCTCCGGGACCGCCCGCAGGCGATCGTCTACGCCTACGAGGTGGGGCTGGTCCGCCCCGGCGACTGATCCCGACGCGCGAGCGGCCCCCGCCGCTGATACCTGCGCGCGAGGCGTCAGCCCCCGGTCGTACGCGGCAAGTTCACTCCGCCGGTTGATCTGCGACCGGGCGTTCGGTTCCTAGCTTCCTGGTCAGTGCCGCAAGCCACTGACCTGGAAGGACGCACCGGATGCCGCGTGCCCGCACCACCGCCGCCGCACTCTCGCTCGTCGCGGTCGGCGCGGCGCTCCCGGCGGCGCGCTCCGCCGAACCGTACGCCGCCCCCGCGCCGGTCCCCGCCCTCTCGTCCGCGACCCTCGGCGCCCGCTACCAGGCCGCCGGGCGGGACATCCGCCGCGCCCTGGCGACGGCGGAGCGCCTCCACGACGGGGACCGGACGCGGGTGCTGTCCGCCTTCCTGGCCCCGGGCAGGCGGTTCCTCGCCTTCGACCCGCGCGGCGACGGCCGGGCCGTCGAAGTCATCGGCGATCTGGAGCACGCCGACCGGATCGCCGTCGTCGTGCCGGGCGCGGACAACACGCTGGCCGACTTCGACGCGCCCAAGTTCGCCGGCGGCGACGGCCGCGCCCTCTACGGCGCGGGCCGCGCCGTAGCGCCCGGCCCGCGCCTCGCCGTGATCGCCTGGCTCGGCTACGACTCGCCCTCGACGCTGAGCGCCGCCGTCCTGACGGACGGCAAGGCGCAGGACGGCGCACGCGGTCTGGAGCGCCTGCTCGCCGGCGTCCACCGCGTGAACGGGCGCGCCCGGTTCGCCCTCCTCTGCCACAGCTACGGGTCGGTCGTCTGCGCGAAGGCCGCCCGGCGCGTCGCCTCCCTGCCCGTGGACGACATCGCCTTCTTCGGCAGCCCCGGGACCACCAAGGACAAGGCCGCCGATCTCGGGACGTCCGCGCGCATATGGGCGGCCCGCGCGAAGGGCGACTGGATGCGCTTCGTGCCGAACGTCCGCCTCGCGGGCATCGGGTTCGGCGCCGACCCCGTCTCGCCCGCCTTCGGAGCACTCCGCTTCGACGCCGGCACCGGCCCGCACAGCGGTTACCTCAAACCCGGCTCCCCGGCGCTCCGCAACCTCACCATGATCGCCCTGGGCCGCCCCGCGGAGGTCACCCGTGCCTGACACCGAACTCCGCGAAACGACACCGCCCAGGACGCCGCCGGCCGCCCGGGCGCCCCGGCCCGTCCGCGATCACGCGGTGGACGCGCTGCGGGTCTTCGCGATCCTCGGCGTGGTGCTCGGCCACTGGCTGGTCACGGCCTTCGTGGCGGACCCGTCCGGGCGCGACCTGCACGTGACCAGCCCGCTGAGGACGATGCCGGAGCTCGCGCCCGTCTCCTGGGTCTTCCAGACGCTCGCGGTGTTCTTCCTGGTCGGCGGGTACTCGGCGGCGAAGGCGAGCCGCCCCGGCGAGGCGTGGGCGGCGCTGATGCGGCGGCGGCTGGCCCGGTTCGCGCGGCCCCTGCCCGTCCTGGCCCTCGCCTGGGTTCCGGTCGCCGCGGGGCTGTGGTGGGCGGGGTTCTCCGCCGGCACCGTCCGGACGATGATCGAGCTGGTCGTCAGCCCGCTGTGGTTCCTGTGCGTGTACGCGGCGCTCACCGCGCTCACCCCGCTGATCGCGGCCGCCTGGGAGCGGTTCGGGCTCCGGGGCGCCGCGCTGCCCGTCGCCGCCACCGCCGCGATCGACCTCGGCCGGTTCGCGCTCGGCGCGCCCGGCTGGACGGGCTGGGCCACCGTCCTCACCGCCTGGCTGCTGCCCTACTACCTCGGCCTCGGCTGGGCGGGCGGCGCGCTGCGCTCCCGCCGGGCCGGGCTCGCGCTGCTGGGCGGCGGGGCCGCGGCGACCGCGCTGCTGGTCCTGTTCGCCGGATATCCGGCCTCCATGGTCGGCGTGCCGGGAGCGCCGGTCTCCAACCTCAGCCCGCCGACGCTCGCCGCGGTCGCGTTCGGCCTCGCGCAGACGGGCCTCGCGGTGCTGCTGCACGGGCCGCTCACCCGCTGGACGCGACACGCCCGGGTGCGCGCGGCGGTCGGCAGGGCCGGCCGGCCGGCGATGACGGTCTTCCTGTGGCACCAGACCGCGCTGATGGGCGTCACGGCGGTGACGCTGCTCACGTTGGGTAGCCTGCAGGGGGTGCACACCGCACCCGGCCGGCCGGAGTGGATCCTGATGCGCCTTCCGTGGCTGGCCGTCTGCGCGGCCGCGCTGACCGTGATCACGGTCCTGGCGGGCCGGTTCGAACGGGGGCCGTCCCGCCCGCGTAAAGATCTTGGATGGTAGAAAAAGGCAGGATGCCGCCGCACCGCAGGACGCCGAGGACGCCCGCCCGGGCGTCGCGCGGGGACCGGCGACCCCGGCGGCCGCGCAGGCTCCTCGCCGCCGCCGCGTCCGTCGGCGTGATCATGCTGACGACGGCCGGGACCGGCCACGCCGACCCCTACGCGGGCCCCGTCCCCGTCCCGACGATGGCCCCGTCGACGCTGGACGTCCGGTACGCCGCCGAGCGCCGCGCCATCGAGCGGGCGCTGAAGACCGCTCAGGACGTCGGCGACGCGGACCGCGGCAGGGCCCTCGGCGCGTTCCTGCGTCCCGGCCGCCGCTTCCTGTACTTCGACCCGCGCGGCCGCGGGCGGGCCATCGAGGTCATCGGCGACATCAGCAGGGCGCGGCGCGTCGCGATCCTCGTCCCGGGCGCCGACACCACGCTGTCCGCGTTCGACGAGCGGGGCGCCAAGCCGTGGTCGACGCCGGGCGGCGGTGCGCGCGCCGTGTACGCGCAGGCCCGCTCCATGTCGCCGGACCCCGGGCTGGCGGTCGTCGCCTGGCTCGGCTATGCCGCGCCCAAGACGTTCAGCAGCGACGTCCTCACCGACGACAGGGCGTCCGAAGGCGCCGGGAAGCTCCGCCGTTTTCTCACGGGACTGCATCGGGTGAACCCCGGCGCGACCGTGGGTCTGCTGTGCCACAGCTACGGCTCGGTGGTGTGCGGCCGCGCGGCGATGGACGGCCCCGGCAGCGCCGCCTGGCGCCAGGTCACCGACATCGCGCTCTACGGGAGCCCCGGCACGACGGCCTGGTCGGCGTCCGAGCTGAGCGGCACGGCCCGCGTCTGGGCGGGACGAGGCGCCACCGACTGGATGGAGGACGTCCCCCACGTGCGCATCTTCGGGCTCGGGCTCGGCCCCGACCCGGTCTCCCCCGACTTCGGCGCGCGGGTGTTCGACGCCGGATCCGGCGGCCACAGCGACTACCTCGCGCCCGGCTCGACGCCCCTGCGCAACCTCACCGGCATCGCCCTCGGCAATGTCGCGCAGGTAAGCGATGGGTGACCCCGTTGCTCACTTGAGGACGGGTCATCGCCGCGTTGGTGGCACCCTGGGGTGGTGGACACCGCGCACGAGACCGAAATCCGCGAGCAGACCACCCAGCGCCTGGAGAAGGCGATGGGGACGTTCGGCACCGCGGCCCTGACGAGCATGGAGGAGCAGCTCCCCTGGTTCCGGCGCATGCCGGCCGACCAGCGCTCCTGGATCGGTCTCGTCGCGCAGGCCGGCATCGCCGCGTTCGTCGAGTGGTTCAAGAACAACGAGAAGACGCGCCCGGCCATCGCCGGCGAGGTGTTCGGCACCGCGCCCCGCGAGCTGATGCGCTCCATCAAGCTGCACCACACCATCGACATGATCCGCGTCATCATCGAGGTGGTGGAGACCCGGCTGGACGAGCTGGCCGCGCCCGGCGGCGAGGCCCAGCTCCGCGAGGCGATCCTCCGCTACACGCGGGACGTGGCGTTCGGCGCGGCGCAGGTCTACGCGCGCGCCGCCGAGACCCGCGCCGCCTGGGACGCGCGGCTGGAGGCCCTCGTCGTCAACGCGGTCCTGCGCGGCGAAGTCGACGACGGCATGCACTCCTGGGCCGCAGCCCTCGGCTGGACGTCCAAGCCGGTCACCGTCATCGCGGGGTTCACCCCGGAGGACGAGGAGCCCGAGGTCACCATCGACCAGATGCAGCTTGCGGCGCGCCGCGCGCGCGCCGACGTGCTGGCCGGCGTCCAGGGGCGCCGCGTCATCGTCATCGTGGGCGGCGACACCGACCCCATGGAGGCGGCCCGCCCCATCGCCGCCAAGTGCGGTCCCGGGCCCGTCGTCGTCGGCCCGCAGGTCCCCGACCTCTACGACTCCACCCACTCCGCCCAGGCCGCCGTCGCCGGGCTGCGCGCCGCCGCCGGCTGGCCGGACGCGCCCCGCCCCGTCCAGGCGACCGAGCTGCTGCCCGAACGCGCCCTCGACGGCGACGACGACGCCCGCCGCTACCTGGTGGAGAGCGTCTACAACCCCATGCTCGCCGCGGGCGCACCCCTGCTCGACACGCTCACCACCTATCTCGAACAGGGGTCGTCCCTTGAGGCGACGGCGCGGCTCCTGTTCGTGCACCCCAACACGGTCCGGTACCGCCTGCGGCGAGTCACCGAGCTGACGGGCCTCGCCCCCACCGACGGGCGCAACGCCTTCACCCTCCGCATAGCCCTCGTTTTGGGGCGTTTCCAGAACCGCTGAACCCCTATATAGGGGTCTTGTAGGGGTCGTACAAAGCCCGCTCCTCAAACTTCGTCGTGATCGGTATCGAGGTCGGGGGACATTGACGGCAGGCTGGACGCTGTGATTCTCCTCGCATCGCCCGGCCAGGGCGCCCAGACCCCCGGCTTCCTGCAGCCATGGCTCGAGATACCCGGAGTCGCCGATCGGCTCGCGTGGTGGTCGGCCGTCACCGGGCTGGACCTGGTCAGGTACGGGACGGAGGCGGACGCCGAGGAGATCCGCGACACCGCCGTGGCGCAGCCGCTGCTGGTCGCCGCCGCGCTCGCCGCCTACGAGGTGCTGTACGAGGACGCGGCCCGGGACGCGGTTCCGGACGCGGTCGCCGGGCACAGCGTCGGCGAGCTCGCCGCCGCCGCGATCGCCGGGGTGCTGACCCCCGAGGCCGCGCTGGTGCTCGTCCGGGAGCGGGGCAGGGCGATGGCCGAGGCCGCCGCCGTCACCGAGACCGGGATGACCGCCGTGCTCGGCGGCGACCCCGACGAGGTCCTCGCCTCGATCGACAAGCACGGGCTCACCCCCGCCAACGTCAACGGCGCCGGCCAGATCGTCGCCGCCGGGACGACGGAGCGGCTCGCGCGGTTCGCCGACGAGCCGCCCGCCAAGGCGCGGCTCCGCCCGCTGTCGGTCGCGGGCGCCTTCCACACCGAGCACATGGAGCCCGCCGTCGAGACGCTCCGCCGCCTCGCGGCCGGCGCGCCCGTCGCCGACCCGCGCACGAAGCTGCTGCAGAACCGGGACGGCGCCGTCATCGCGTCCGGCCGGGAGTTCGTCGCCCGGCTCGTCGACCAGGTCAGCGCGCCCGTCCGCTGGGACTCGTGCATGGCCGCCATGCGCGACCTCGGCGTCACCGCGATCATCGAGCTGCCGCCCGCCGGGACGCTCACCGGCCTCGCCCGGCGCGAGCTGAAGGGCGTCGAGCTGGTCGCCCTCAAGACCCCCGCGGACCTGGACAAGGCCCGCGAGCTGATCAAGGCGGACGCGTCATGACCGCCGCGCTCCAGATCCCCGAGATGACCGCCGGCTCCCGCGTCCTGGCGTTCGGCGGCTACCGGCCGGCCCGCGTCGTCACCAATGACGACCTCGCCGAGCTGGTCGACACCAGCGACGAGTGGATCCGCAGCCGCGTCGGCATCGCCGAGCGGCGCATCGCCGGCGACGACGAGGGCATCGTCGAGCTGGGCGTGCACGCGGGCGGCAAGGCCCTGGCCAACAGCGGCCTCGACCCGTCCGACATCGACCTGGTGATCCTCGCGACGTGCTCGGCGGAGTCGCCGATGCCGAGCCACGCCGCGCTCGTCGCGCACCGCCTCGGCATCGACGCGCCCGGCGCGTTCGACCTGAACGCCGCGTGCGCGGGGTTCTGCTACGCGCTCGCGACCGCCAGCGCCGCCGTCCGGTCCGGCAGCGCCCGCAACGTGCTGGTCATCGGGTCGGAGAAGATGTCCCAGTGGATCGACTGGACCGACCGCTCCACCTGCATCATCTTCGCGGACGGCGCCGGCGCGGCCGTCGTCGCGGCCAGCGACTCGGCCGGCATCGGCCCGGTCGTGTGGGGCAGCGCCGGCGACAAGTACGACAAGATCATCATCGAGGACCGGCACTCGTTCATCCGGCAGGAGGGGCAGGCGGTGTTCCGGTGGGCCACCACCGCCATCGCGCCCGTCGCGCTGGCGGCCTGCGAGCGCGCCGGCGTCAAGCCCGAGGACCTCGCGGCCATCGTCCCGCACCAGGCCAACCTGCGCATCATCGAGGCCATCGCCCGCAAGGTGAAGGCGTCCAACGCCGTCGTGGCCGACGACATCGTCCGGTCGGGCAACACCTCCGGCGCCTCGATCCCGCTGGCGATGTCCCGCATGATCGAACGCGGCGACGTTCCGTCCGGCGCCCCGGCCCTGCTGGTCGGGTTCGGCGCCGGACTGTCCTACGCTGCCCAAGTCATCCAGATCCCGTAGGCCGTCACGCCGCTCGCAGGCTCTGGACCAACCACCCACCGAAGGAGAACGCAGAACCATGGCAGTCGCCACCGAACAGCAGATCCTGGACGGCCTCGCCGAGATCATCGACGACATCGTCGGCATCGACAAGTCCGAGGTGACCCCCGAGAAGAACTTCATCGACGACCTCGACATCGACTCGCTGTCGATGGTGGAGATCGCGGTGGCCGCGCAGGACCAGTTCGGCGTCGAGATCCCCGACGACGAGCTGCGCAACCTGAAGACGGTCAAGGACGTCATCAACTTCGTCCAGAACCTGCAGAGCTAGATCCGCGGGGAGGGCGCGCCGCCGTTCCGGCCGGAGGCGGCGCGCCCGACCTTCCTCCCCTCACAGTCCGCAAGGAGCACCCACTATGAGCAAGAGCCAGACCAGAGTCGTGGTGACCGGTCTCGGTGCAACGACCCCTCTCGGCGGAGACCTGCCGTCGACCTGGTCCGCCCTGCTCGCAGGAGAGTCCGGGGTCCGCCCCCTGGACTGGGAGGGCGTCGAGGACCTGCCGGTCAGGTTCGCCGCGACGCTGAAGGTCCAGCCGGAGGAGGTCATCCCGCGGCAGGCGATGCGCCGCCTCGACCGCAACCAGGCGATCGCGCTGATCTCCGCGCGCGAGGCGTGGACCGACGCCGGGTTCGCGCCGCCCGCCGGCGGCAAGCCGCAGAAGGGCATGGACAAGGCCGGCGTCGAGGGCGGTTTCGCCGTGGACGGCGAGCGCCTCGGCGTGGTGTTCTCCAGCGGCATCGGCGGCCTGCACACCGCCCTCAACAGCTACGACGTGTTCAAGGAGAAGGGCTGGTCGCGGGTCTCGCCCTTCACCGTCCCGATGCTGATGCCGAACGGCGCGTCCGGGCACGTCGGCATCGAGTTCGGCGCGATGGCCGGCTCGCACGCCCTGGTCAGCGCCTGCGCGTCCAGCGGCGAGGCCGTCGGCTACGCCATCGACATGATCCGCGCGGGCCGCGCCGACGTGGTGATCTGCGGCGGCACCGAGTCGTGCATCCACCCGCTGCAGATGGCGTCGTTCGGCGCGATGCGCGCCATGTCGACCCGCAACGACGAGCCGGAGCGCGCCTCCCGGCCCTACGACAAGAACCGCGACGGGTTCGTGCTCGGCGAGGGCGCGGCGGTGCTGATCCTGGAGTCGGAGGAGCACGCCCGCGCCCGCGGCGCCCGCGTCCACGGCATCGCGGCCGGCTGCGGCTACTCCGGCGACGCCTACGACATCGTCCTGCCGGACCCGAGCGGCGCGGGCCAGGCCAAGGCGATGCAGCGCGCCCTCAAGGACGCCGGGCTGGAGCCGACCGACATCGTGCACATCAACGCGCACGCGACGTCGACCCCGGCCGGCGACGTGGCGGAGCTCGCGTCCATCAAGGCGGGCCTCGGCGAGGAGGCCGCCCGCCAGGTGGCCGTCACCGCCACCAAGTCGATGACCGGGCACCTGCTCGGCGGCGCCGGGGCGCTGGAGTCGGTGTTCACCGTCCTCGCGCTGAAGGAGGGCCTCATCCCCTTCGTCGCCAACCTGGAGGACCTCGACGACGAGGCCGACCTGGACATCGTCCGGGACGAGCCGCGCAAGATCTCCGACGGTCCGGCCGCGGCGCTGAACAACTCGTTCGGCTTCGGCGGCCACAACGTGTCGGTCGCCTTCCAGCGCGCCATCTGACGCGCCGGGCGACGGCCCGGACACGAACGGCCCGGCGGCTTCGAGCCGCCGGGCCGTTCTCATGCGCGACGCGTTCCCGCGTGCCCGTCGCCTGCCGGGCGGGGGGCGTGCGCGTTGCGGGGCGGGCACGCTCCGGCCCGCCGTCGGCGGGGCAGGCGGGCGGGCCTTACACGGCGGCGTGGAGCCAGCGGACGGGCGCGCCGTCGCCGGCCCTGCGGAAGGGCTCCAGCTCGTTGTCCCACGGGGTGCCGAGGAGGCGCTCCAGCTCGTGCTCCAGCGACGCCTTGCCGTTGGCGGCGTTGGCCATGACGGCGCGGAGGCGGTCCTCGGGGATGAGGATGTCGCCGTTGGCCCCGATGACGCCGGAGAAGACCCCGAGGGACGGGGTGAAGCTGAACCGGACGCCGTCGGTGCCGGGCGTCGGATCCTCGGTCGCCTCGAACCGCACGAGCTTCCAATTGCGCAGCGCCGAGGTGATGCCGGCGGCGGTGCCCGGCCTGCCCTCCCAATGAAGCTCGGCGCGCAGCGTTCCCGGCGCGGCCGCCTGGTCCGCCCATTCAAGGGAAACGGGCACACCGAGAACACCTGCGGCGGCCCACTCGATGTGCGGGCTCAGCGCAGGCGGCGCGGAGTGGACGTAGAAGACGCCACGTGCGGTCACCGGACCTCCTGGATCTGTACCGAGGCTCGTCTTCCCCTACGGCCTCGTACGTCCCAAGTCGGCGTCCGCGTCCCTCATTGTGCATCATCGGCACGTCTCGCACCACCGGGGAACCGCTGTTTATTGAACGCTTGACCATGCGATGCACGTCATCCGCGGGGCCCCGCGCGCAGGGACGAGGCGCTCGCGGGCAGGTCAGCGGGCGGAAGGGCGCAGGCCCGGGGCTGGCGACTCAGCGTCCACGGCCGGTGACGGAAGGTGGCCGGATCCGGCACCATGTGCGCGTGGGGGTCGCGGGTGAGAGCGAGGACCGATGTTCGATCAGCAGGCGCGGCTGGACCGGGTGCTGGCCCGGCATTCCGACGCCGCGGTGGTGGAGCCGCTGCCGGGGCGGCCGGCGCTGATCCGGCGGGACCAGATCCTGGTCGCCGGGGAGGACGCGGGCGCGGCGCAGGACCTCGTCCGGCGCTGGTACGACTCGCGGCAGGAGGAGCGCGGCGTCACGCGGCTGCGGCTGCGCGCCCCGGCGAAGGTGGACGTGTGCGAGCTCGCCG
Organism: Actinomadura sp.; assembly: GCF_044508335.1. NCBI lineage: Bacteria > Bacillati > Actinomycetota > Actinomycetes > Streptosporangiales > Thermomonosporaceae > Actinomadura > Actinomadura sp. The sequence goes on along the minus strand of NZ_JBIQHY010000026.1, from coordinate 49,521 downwards.
CGCTGCTGTCGGCGGACACCCGGTTCCGGCGGCTGAGCGCGGCGCCCAACCACCTCGTGCTCGGCCAGCCGATGTGGTGGAGCGGGCCCGCGGACCTGCCCCGTCCGGCGGCGCCGGTGCCGCGGCCGCGGGCGGTCCCGGTGCGGCGCGACGTGACGGTCGCGATCCTGGACACGGGCCTGTCGCCGCATCCCTGGTACGCGGAGACCGACTGGTACCGGGAGCAGCGGGCGGAGGTCGCGGAGGTCCTGGACGCCGACCTCGACTTCGAACTGGACGCCCAGGCCGGGCACGGGACGTTCATCGCCGGGGTCGTGCTGGCCCGGGCGCCGGGGGCGCGGCTGCGTGCGCGCCGCGTCATCGGCGGCGACGGCGTCGGGGACGAGCTGGACGTCGTCCGGGCGCTGCACTGGCTCGCCGAGTGGGGGCGCGCCGACGTGGTCAACATCTCGCTCGGCTGCCATACCTACGACGACCGCCCGTCCCCGGTGGTCGCGCGGGCGCTGGCCGCGCTCGGCCGCCGGACCGTCGTGGTGGCGTGCGCGGGCAACTCGGCGACCGACCGCCCCTTCTGGCCGGCGGCGATGAAGCCCGTCGTCGGCGTCGCGGCGCTGGACGGCGACGACCGGGCCTGGTTCTCCAACCACGGCTGGTGGGTGGACGCGTGCGCGCAGGGCGTCGGCGTGGCCAGCACGTTCGTGTCGTTCGACGGGACGCGGCCGCCCGTGCGCGGCGTCGACCCCGACCTGTTCCAGGGCTACGCCGTGTGGAGCGGGACGTCGTTCGCGGCGCCGGCGGTCGCGGGCCGGATCGCCGCCCGCGCCGCGGCCGAGGGCGTCGACGCGGTCACCGCGGCCGACCGCGTCCTGGACCCGGCGTCGCACCCGGTCCTCGCCGGCCTCGGCGTGGCCGTCGACCGGCACGCGGAGGCGCCGCGCTCCGGCACCGGACCCGCGGAACCTACTGACGGTCAGCGCCCGATGGCATAGGGTCAACACGGAGCGGGGGGCCTCGGGAGGAGACTTCGGTGGCCCAGAGGGACGGTACGGACGAGCTGGTGGCGCGGGCGCGCGACGGCGACGGTGAGGCGTGGGCCCTGCTGGTCGAGCGGCACAGCCCGCTGCTGTGGTCGATCGCCCGCTCGCACGGGTTGAACGACGCCGACTCGGGCGACGTGGTGCAGACGACGTGGCTGCGGCTGGTGGAGCGGATCGACGGGCTGCGGGACCCGGCCGCGACCGGCTGCTGGCTGGCCACGACGGCGCGGAACGAGAGCCTGCGGCTGGTGCGGCGGCGCGGCCGCGACCTGCCGCTGGTGCCCGCGCCGCGGCGGCCGGAGCCGGGCCCCGACCGGGTCGTCGCGGCGCGCGAGCGGCTCGGCCGGGTCGGCGCCGCGCTGGACGCGCTGCCGCGGCGCTGCCGGACGCTGCTGCGCCTGTTCGCGCTGGCGCCGAGCCACGCGGAGCTGGCCGCCGCGCTCGGCATCCCGGTCGGCAGCGTGGCGCCGACGCGGGCGCGGTGCCTGGACGCGCTGCGGAGGCTCGTCCCGTGAACGACGACGAGCTGATGTCCGGGGTTCGGGACGCGTTCGAGATCCTGGACCCGGTGCCGGCGGACGTGCTGGCGGCGGCGCGGGCGTCGATCGCGTGGCGGACGCCGTCCGCGGCGCTGGCGGAGCTGACCCGCGACCGGACCGGCCGGGCCGCGGCCGGGGTGCGGGGCGCGGCGGGCCGGACGCTGACGTTCGCGTGCCCCGGCTCGACGGTGGAGATCGAGGTGGCCGAACACGGCCGGCACCGGGAGATCACCGGGCGGCTCGTCCCGTCCTCGGCGGCGGACGTCCAGGTCCGGCACCGGGACCTGCCGCCCGGCGGGATCACGGCGCGGGCCGAGCCCGCCGGGCTGTTCTGCGTGCCGGGCGTCCCGCAGGGCCTGGTCAGCCTGGTGTTCCGGCTGGAGGACGGCTCCTCGATCGTGACCAGCTGGATCCGCCTGTGACCGGCGGCGAGCGGGCGCTGCTGCGGCTGGCGGCGATGGACCCCGCGACCGCCCTGGCGCGCGCACAGGACCTGCTGGGCGACGGCGACGACGTCCTGGCGCTGCGGGTGGCGGGGCTGGCGGCCAAGGAGCTGGGGCGGCTGGACGAGGGCCTCGCCTACCTCGACCGTGCGCTGCGCCTGGCCGAGGGGTATGCGGCGGCGCAGGTGCGGATGAACCTCGTCGGCCTGCTCACCGCGCGCGGCGACGTGAACGCGGCGCTCGCCCACGCGCGCGAGGCGGAGGCCGTCCTGGACGGCCCCGACGCGGACCGGCTGGCCGCGAACACGGCGTGCGCGCTGGCCCGCGCCGGACGGCTGGACGAGGCGCGCGACGCGGCCGCGAGCGCCCTGCCCCGCCTCCGCGGCGGGCACGACCCGGCCGTGCTGAACGGTCTCCTCACCAACCTGGGTCTGGCGCTGGCCTTCCGCGGTGACTACGACGGCGCGGAGGAGGCCCTGTCGGAGGCCGTCGCGGTGGGCGAGGCCGCCGGGCTGCGGCACCAGACGGCCATGTCCAAGGGCAACCTGGCGTTCGCGGTGTCGCGGCGTGGGGACGTCCCGCGCGCGCTTCGCCTCTTCGCAGAGGCCGAACCCGCGTTGAGCGGTGAACGCCTGGCGCAGTGCCGGTTCGACCAGGCCGAGACCCTCATCATGGCGGGTCTGCCGGGTGAGGCCCGTCCCGTCCTCACCGCCGCCCTGGACGCGGCCATGGCGAACGGGTACGGATGCGATGTCGCGGACGGCCACCTCCTGCTCGCCCACGCCGAACTGGCCGACGGCAACCCCGAGCAGGCCACCGACGCGGCCGAGCACGCCCGCACCACGTTCGGCCGGCAGGAGCGCACCGGATGGATGCTCCTGGCCGAGCACGTCCTGCTCAAAGCCAGGTGGGCGTCCGGTGAGCGCTCTGCCGTCCTGCTCCGGTCGGCCGCGGCGACGGCCGAGCGGCTGGAGAGCGGCGGCTGGCCCGACGCCGCCGACGAGGCCCGCATCGTGGCCGCGCGCGTGGCGCTGGCGCTGGGCCGGCCCGCCGGGCACCTGCTGTCCCGCGTCGGACGCTCGCGCGGCCGCACCGGGATCGCCACCTGGCACGCCCTCGCCCTGGAACGCGCGGCCCGGCACGACCACCGGGGCGCGGTGGCGGCGGTCGACACCGGCCTGCGGATCGCCGAAGAGCACGCGGAGGTGCTCGGCGCGCTCGACCTGCGCGCCCGCGCGGCGGGACTGGCCACCGAGCTGGCCGGACTCGGCCTCGGCCTGGCCCGGTCGGCGGAGGAGCTGCTGGCCGTGGAGGAGCGGCGGCGGGCGATCGCGCGTCCGGTCCGGGTCCGCCCGCCGAGGGATCCCGAGCGCGCCGCCGCGCTGACGGCGCTGCGCGCGCTGAGCGCCGACCACACCGCCGACACCGCGCGGGGCGGCGTCCCGTCCGCGCTGTCGCCGGACCTGGCGGCGCTGGAGGCGCGGATCCGCTCCCGGACACGGCTCCGCCCGTCCGGCGCGTCCCCGCCCCGTCCCGCCGAGGCCGGCGAGATCGCCGCGGCGCTCGGGGACCGCGCCCTCGTCGAGCTGGTCGCGATCGGCGGCGACCTGCACGCCGTCACCGTCGCGGACGGCCGGCCCCGCCGCCGCCGTCTGGGCACGTGCGAGGGCGTCGCCCACGAGACCGGCCTGCTCCGCTTCGCGGCGCGCCGCCTCGCCGAACGCGACCTCGCCGAACGCGACGACCCGCAGTCGCTCGCCGCCCTGACCGGCGCGGCCGGGCGCCTCGACGGCCTGCTGCTCGGTCCCCTCCGCGACGTCCTCGGCGACCGCGACCTGGTGATCGCCCCGACGGGCGCGCTGCACGGCCTGCCGTGGGCGGCGCTCCCGTCGCTGGCCGGACGGCCGTTCACGCTCGTCCCGTCCGCGAGGGCCTGGCTTCGGGCGCACGCGGCGGCGCCCTCCGCCGGGCACACCGTTCTGGTCGCCGGGCCCGGCCTGCGGCACGCCGGCCGCGAGGTCGCGGCCCTGCGCGGCCTCCACCCGCGCGCCCGCGTGCTGTGCGGTCCCGACGCGCGCGCCGAGCCCGTCCGGGACGCCCTCGACGGCGCCGCCCTCGCCCACATCGCGGCGCACGGCGAGTTCCGCGAGGGCAACGCCCTGTTCTCCCGGCTGCGCCTCGCCGACGGGCCGCTGACCGTGCACGACCTGGACGAGCTGACCGCGCCGCCGCGCCTGGTCGTCCTGTCCGCCTGCGACATCGGCCGCGCGGACGAGGGCGACGCCGTCCTCGGCATGGCCGGCGCGCTCCTCGCCCTCGGCGCCGCGACGGTGATCGCCAGCGTGACGCCCGTCCGCGACGACGCCACCCCGGAGTTCATGGCCGCCTTCCACGAGGCCGCGGCGTCCGGCGTGGCCCCGTCCCGGGCGCTGGCGGCCCTCCCCCGCACCCCGGCCACTCTGGGCTTCGCGGCCATGGGCGCCGGCTGACGGCCCGGCGGGTCAGTGGTCGCCGGTGGCCACCGGGTTGGACGGGTCGGCCACCCAGTTGGACCAGGAGCCGACGTAGAGGGCGGCGGGGATGCCGGCGAGGTTGAGGGCGAGGATCTCGTGGGCGGCGGTGACGCCGGAGCCGCAGTAGGCGCCGACGTCGAGGGCGTCGGTGGCGCCGAGCTTCGCGAAGCGCTCGCGGAGCAGCTCGGGCGGCAGGAACCGGCCGTCAACCCCGACGTTGCCGGATGTCGGGGCGTTCCGGGCGCCCGGGATGTGCCCGGCGACCGGGTCGACGGGTTCCTGCTCGCCGCGGTAGCGCTCGGCCGCGCGCGCGTCGAGCAGGACGCCCGCTCTGGCCAGCTCGGCGGCGCCCTCCGCGTCCAGGACGGGGAGGCGGCCCGGCTTGGCGATGAAGTCGCCCGGTTTCACCTCGGGTTCGGCGGTGCTGACCCGGAGGCCCGCCTCCGTCCAGGCGCGGTAGCCCCCGTCGAGGACGCGGACCCGCTCGTGCCCGAAGTAGCGCAGCGACCACCACACGCGGGCCGCGGACGTGGAGTCGGCGTCGTCGTAGACGACGACCAGGCCGTCCTGGGACACGCCGGCGCGGCGCATCGCCGACTCGAACTCGGCGGGGTCGGGGAGGGGATGGCGGCCGCCTGGGCCGGGCGGCCCGGTCACGTCGCGGTCGAGGTCGATGAAGACGGCTCCGGGCAGGTGCCCCTTGCGGTAGGACTCGATCCCCGGCTGCCCCGCCAGATGCCATCGGACGTCCAGCAGGATCACGGGCGACTGGCGTCGCAGCAGCCGGTCCAGTGCGGGCACTTCGATGAGAGGGTGCACACGGCCAGTTTGACCGCCGATGCCCGGATTAGGGAGGGGCGAAGGCTGGTTCATCTCACATCCGCGGTTGTCGGGGGCGGGTCTCGGGCGGGGCGTCTCGGGCGGGGTCAGGGGCGGGACGCGGTGAGCAGCGGCACGAGCTGCTCGGCGGGGACGAGGGAGCCGTGCATGCCGACCATCCGCTTCAGCCAGAACTCCCGCTCGGACGCGACGATCGCGAGGTCGCCGTGCGGGACGGCGAGCACGTCGCCGATGCGCTCGGCCATCCCGTCGCCGAGCGGGCCGAACCAGCCGTCCGCGACGGCCTGCTCCCGCGGCACGACCCAGGCCCGGTCGCCGAGCACGGCCGTCCACGCGGCGAGCACGTCGCCGTGGGCGCCCGGCTCGCTGTACACGTAGCGGCAGCGGGCGTCGCCGCCGAGGAGCGCGACCCCCTCCCGCAGCTCGGGGACGGTGTCGGCGTCCACCCGCTCGGCCGGGTCGACCATGCCGTGGTCGGCGGTGACGTACAGGGCCGTACCGGGCGGCAGGACGGACGCGATCTGCTGGACGAGCATGTCCACGAACCGCAGCTGGTACCGCCAGTCGGCGGAGTCGACGCCGAAGCGGTGCCCGGTCCCGTCGAGGTCGGCGTGGTACACGGTGACGTACGCGCGGTCGCCCCGGCGCAGCGCCATCTCGGCGCGCCCGACGAGCTGCCCGAGGCTGTCGGCGGACAGGTAGTCGGCGCCGCGGGCCGTGGCCCGGCTCAGCCCGGACCGCTTGTACTGCCGCAGCGACACGTACCCGACCTCGACGCCGTCCGCCGCCGCCCGCTCGTACGCGGTCGGGACGGGCTGGAACTCCACCGGGTCGGGGTCGTCGTCCTTCCAGTGCAGGCAGTTCAGCAGCCGCCCGGCGCCCGGGATCGCCACCTGCAGGCCGAGCAGCCCGTGCGCGCCGGGCGGCGCGCCCGTCCCCAGCGACGCGAGGCTGGTGACGGTCGTCGCCGGGAACCCGGCGGTGATCGGGCCGCCGTCCATCGCGTTCAGGAACGGCGCCTCGTCCGGGTGCGCCTTGAGCTGCTCCCAGCCGAGCCCGTCGACGAGCAGGACGCAGGCGCGCGGCAGGCCGGGGAGCCCCAGCACGTTCTCCGCGCCCGGGACGCCCAGCGCCGCCAGCACCGAGGCGGGCACGTCGGCGAGCGACCCCGTCCCGTACCGGGGGACGGGCGGCCGCGGCGGCGCCGTCACCGGGCGGTCGCGGCGGACAGCTCCTCGGCGAACGCCAGCACCTGGGCCACCGCGTCCGCGCCGTCCGCCGCCTCGCTGACGCGCAGGGACAGGTCGTCGGCGGTGACGCTGCCGGTGTAGCCGTGGTCGGCCTCGCAGTTCTCGTCGCCGCACGTCGCCGGTTCGAGGTCGATGTGGGCGATGGCGCCCCAGCCGATGGTCAGCACGACCTCGGTGGGCGGCACGCCCGGCACGTAGGACGCGGGGTCCGGGACGACCCGCGTCACCGCGACCGACTGGACGCGCTCCAGCTTCACGGCCTCGGTGGTGGTGGACGCGTGCGGCTGGGCCATCCCCTCGCCGGGCGGATGCTCGTCGGTGTGGCACACCAGCAGCCGGCTCGCGGAGAGCACGAGCACCGTCACGTGCCGCCGCACCTCCATCGCGGGGTCGAACGTCGCCTCATGGTGGACGACGTAGGCGACCACGCGCTCGTCGCCGACGGCCGACTCGACCGCGTCCGCGACCAGGGCCGGGTAGTAACCGCTGCGCTCGATCGCCGTGCGCAACCCGCTTGCGGTCGCTCGGGTTTCCCTCATGGCCCCCATCCTGCCCTGTCCGGCGCGGAGGCGCACATGACGTCCCGGGACGCGGTCAGCCGCGCGCCCGCGGGGTAGGGGTGGGGCATGGACGAGCATCCACTGCCGACCCCGCCGCCGGTGCCGCCGCC
>NZ_JBIQHY010000026.1:0-42129 GCF_044508335.1 Actinomadura sp. | reverse complement strand
CCGCCCGGCCCGCCGCCGGAGCCCACCCCTCCGGGCCCGCCCCCCGACCCGAGCCCGCCGGCGCCGCCGCCGGAGCCGATCCCGCCGGGGCCGGAGCCCGACCCCGTCCCGCCGACCCCGGAACCGCGCCCGCCGGCGCCGCCCGGGTAGCGCGGCCGGCGGGGCGTCAGAGGCGGCGGGGGGCCATTTCGGGGCGCGGGCCCAGGGGGCGCTCCAGCGTCAGCTTCGCCTCGCGCACCGTCACGCCGGCTCCGTCCGCCATGACGGGGTTCAGCTCCAGGCGCGCCACCTCGGGGAGGTCGTAGCCGAGGCGGGACGCGCGCAGCAGCAGCCGTTCGAGGGCTCCGACGTCCACGGGTTCGGCGCCCCGGTGGCCGAGCAGCAGCGGGGCGGTGCGGATCGCGCGGATCATCTCGGCGGCGTCCACGTCCGCGAGCGGCGACAGGCGGTAGGCGCGGTCGTCGAGCAGGTCGGCGGTCTCGTCCGCGATGCCGAACGAGATCAGCGGGCCGAACGAGCGGTCCTCGCTGACGACGATGCGGGCCGGCACTCCGCCGCCGCCCTCGGCGACCTCGATGCCGTAGCAGGCGAGGAGCTCGGCCGCCTGCTTCGGCGCGACGTCCACCGGGCCGCCGTCGCCGAGCAGGCCGGCGACCAGGACGCGGGCGCGGTCGCGGTCGACGTCCTCGAACACCGGCATGTGCCCCGCGGGGCGCTGCCGCCACTGCGCGTACCGGATCACGTACGCCAGCGCCCGCACGGCGTCCTCCGGCGAGGCGTAGGACGGCACCGACCCCTCGGCGGGCATCCCGTCCGGGCCGGGGACGCGCAGCTCGGCGGGCATGCCCTCGCTGCCCAGGTAGGTCGCCACGATCGGCTTCCCCGCCCCGGCGGCCAGCCGCAGGATCTTCTCCGGGACGCGCACGTCGTAGCCGCCGATCGTCGGGGGCGTGAACAGCGCCACGACCGCGTCGACCGTGTCGTCGGCGAGCGCGCCGGCGAGGGCGGCCTCGTAGTCGTCGGCGTCCGCGCGCGGACCGAGGTCGATGCGGGGCCGGACGTCCAGGCCGAGCGCGACCGCCTCGTCCTGCGCCAGCAGGCCCAGCGAGTTGGAGTTGTCGATGATCGCGATGCGGTCGCCGGCGGGGAGCGGCTGGTAGGCGAGCACCTGCGCGACGTCGAACAGCTCCGCCAGGTCCTCGACCCGGATGACGCCGGCCTGCTCGAACAGGGCGCTGACCGCGTGGTCGGGCAGGGTGAGCGCGCGCGCCGCGTGCCCCAGCGGGACGCCCTGCGTGCTGCGGCCGCTCTTCACCGCGACGATCGGCTTGCGGCGGCCGAGCCGGCGCGCCAGCCGCGCGAACTTGCGGGGGTTGCCCAGCGACTCCAGGTACAGCAGGACGGCCTTGGTCGCCGGGTCCTCCTCCCAGTACTGCATGAGGTCGTTGCCGGACACGTCCGCCCGGTTGCCCGCGGACACGAACGTCGACAGGCCGAGGCCGCGCTCGGCCGTCCGCTGCAGGATCGCGATGCCCAGCGCGCCCGACTGGGAGAAGAAGCCGACCGGCCCGCGTCCCGGCATGGTCGGCGCCAGGGTCGCGTTGAGCCGCACGTCCGTGTCGGTGTTGGCGATGCCCAGGCAGTTGGGGCCGACGACGCGCATCCCGTAGGCGCGCGCGAGGCTCACCAGCTCCTCCTGGGCGGCGCGCCCCTCCTCGCCGACCTCGCCGAAGCCGGACGACACCACGACCAGGCCGCGCACGCCCTTGCTCGCGCACTGCTCCACGACCTCGCGGACGGCGTCGGCGCGGACGGCGACGACCGCGAGGTCCACGTCGTCCGGGATCTCCAGGACGGACGCGTACGCCCGGACCCCCGCGACCGCCACGGCCGTCGGATGCACCGGGTACACGGGCCCGGTGAAGTCGCCGGCCAGCAGGTTCCGCAGGACGGTCTGCCCCACGCTGTGCTCCGCGCGGCTCGCCCCGATCACCGCGACCGACCCGGGGAACAGCAGCCGCTGGATCGACCGCGACTCGGCCCGGTGCTCGCGGGCCGCCATGACCTCCAGGGACGTCTCGGTCGGCTCCAGGTCGAGGACGAGCTCGATCACGCCCTCCTCGAACCGCTGCTCCGCCCGGTACCCCGCCTCCCGGAACACCCGCGTCATCCGGCGGTTGTCGGGCAGCACGCTCGCCACGAACCGCCGCACGCCGCGCTCCCGCGCCGCCGCCGCGATGTGCTCCAGCAGCACGGCGCCGAGGCCGCGGCCCTGGTGCGCGTCCTCCACGAGGAACGCGACCTCCGCCGTCTCCGGCCGGTCGGGGAGCCGGTCGTAGCGGACGACCGCCACCATCACCCCCGCGATCGTGGCGATCAGCGCGACACGCCGGTCGTGGTCCACGGTGGTGAAGTGCTCGACGTCGCGGTCCGACAGGTGCGGGCGCGGCGAGAAGAACCGGTAGTAGATCGACTCCGGGGACAGCCGCTGGTGGAACGACCGCAGCAGGTCCGCGTCATCGGGCCGGATGGGACGCAGATGCGCCGTCCCGCCGTCGCTGAGGACGACGTCGGCCTCCCACTGATCCGGATAACCCTCGGTCACGTACCCGAGGGTAAGGCACGGACCCCCCGGCCCCGCGCGGGGAAAAATCGGGCTTCCCCGGGTTTCGCTGCGCGTTCGAGACCTAATCCGGGCTCAAGAGCTGTTACGGTCGACCACACGCCCAGTGTTGCCGCTCGCGCGGGCCGTGTTGATCGAGGTGATGACTCCATGACGCGCGTGGTCGTGGTCGGCGATCTTATGACAGACACCGTGGCGCGTGCCGCGTACCCCTTGGCCAAGGGGAGCGACACGCCCGCCGCCGTGACGACCCACGGGGGCGGCTCGGGCGCCAACGTGGCCGCCTGGCTCGCCCTGGAAGGGGTCGAGACCGCCTTCGTCGGACGCCGCGGCTCCGACATCGCGGGGCGGAACCGGGACATGGAGATGATGGGGTACGGCGTCGACGCCCGCCTCGTCATGGACCAGGAGCGTCCCACCGGCACCTGCGTGGTGATGGTCACGCACAAAGGCGACCGGACGATGCTGTCGGATCCCGGCGCCAACGGCGCGCTCCTCCCCGAGGACATCGAGCGCTGCAAGGACCTGTTCACGCAGGGCACGCACCTGCACCTGTCCGGCTACTCGCTGATCAACGAGGGCTCCCGGAAAGCGGCCATCCACACGCTGGACCTCGCCCGCAAGGCGCAGATGTCGGTGTCGGTGGACGGCGGCTCGCACTCCCCACTCAAGCGCATGGGCGCCGAGCCCTTCCTGGAGTGGACGCAGGGCGCGCGGCTCCTCGTCGTCAACGCCAAAGAGGCGGAGATCCTCACCGGCCGCGAGACGCCCGAGCAGGCCGCCAAGGTGCTGACCGCCTGGTACCCGCAGGTCGTCATCAAGAACGGCGCCGAGGGCGCCCTCTGGTACACCAACGGCCGCCCCGAACCCGTCACCGTCTCCGCCGAGCCCGTCGAGAAGATCGTCGACGGCACCGGCGCGGGCGACGCGTTCGTCGCCGGGTTCCTGCCGCCCTGGCTGGACGGCAAGCAGCCCGCCGACGCCCTCACCGCCGGCTGCCGCCTCGCCGCCCAGGCCATGAAGCACCTGGGCGCCCGCCCCACCCTCGACGTGGTCGACAACCAGATCAAGTAGGGGGTGCCCCCGGGGGGGCATGTTCTCCAGGGGGGCGCGACCCACTGGAACCCCGTCGCGAGCTGGGCGCTGGGCGCCCTCCGCGTGCCCGCCCGTGATCGGTGGCCGGGGTTCACGACCGGAGAGCCGGCGTGCCCGGGACGGTCAGGCCAGCGGGGTGTAGGTGCGGACGTCCTCCTTGACCGCCGCCCACAGGCGGTTGAGGGGATGCCCGGCGTCGTAGCGCTCCAAGTCGGCGCGGCGCACGAACGCGCCGGTCATCAGCTCGGCCTTGGGCTCCAAGTCGTCGTGCAGCCGGATCGCGCGCAGCGGGACGGCGTCCGGGTCCTCCTGGGCGGCCATGCCGCGCCCGATCGACCCGGTGACGATCATGCAGCCGCGGACGAACCCCGACCGCAGCAGCGACAGCCCGTAGTGGACGTCGTCGATGTCGGCGACCACGTTCAGCCGGTCGCGGAAGTTCGCCCCGTACCAGGTGGCGAGCAGGTCGGCGACCAGCCCGGCCGGCGGCACCACCAGCGGCACTCCCCCGAGCGCGCTCGTCTCGACCGGCGCGTCGGGCAGCTCGTTCTCCGGCAGGTTGGTCAGCAGCAGCGCCTGCCCCCGCGCGTACTCGACGACCTCGTACTCCTTCAGGCGCAGATCGCCCTCCGGGGTGCTGACGATGCTGCCGCACACGAGGTCGACCTGCCGGTTCTCCAGGCGTGACCACACGTCCTTGGTGCGGACGTGGGCGACCTTGAACTCGACCTCCCGCTGCCGGAACTCCTCCGAAACGCGGTTCCAGGCCCGCGACACGATCGGCAAGGTGAACTCGGTGGTGCCGACGGTCAGCATCCGCCCGAGGCGGCGCCGGCTCAGATGAATGGACTCCAGCCATTTGTCGAACGTCATCCGCGCCCGTTCGACGGTGGCCTCCCCGGTGGGCGTGAACAGGTAGTCCTTGCCGCGCCCCTGCCGGACGGTCAGCACCTCGCCGCACAGCGTCTGGCTGTTGCGGTTCAGGATGTCGAGCTGTTTCTGCACGCTGGACTGCTCGCGCCCGAGGACCCGCGCCGCCCGCAGGGCCGATCCCGTCTCATGCACGATCAGCAGCGTCCGCAGCTGATCGAACGTCATATCGAGCAGCCCGGACGGACAATCCAGAAGCGCCTCGAGACTCGGTGACACGGTGAGGGACATTACTACCTGTTTCGCCGCCCCGCAGAAATGGCCGCACGGCCAACTGAGCGGGAAATGATGACATTTCCCCTCTAACTTATCTCAAGATGTTCTTGCAAACAACTGGACAGGATTTTCTGACCTCTAGAACACTTTCTCCCGACCACGCCGCCGTCATCCGTCCCATCCAGGACGGCGGCGCTCCCGGGCGTGCCCCGGCGGTGCCGGCCGCCGGGGCCGCCGCACGGACTCCCGTTCGCCGCGGCCCTTCTCCGCCGCGGCGCCGGGACCTGCCGCCGGCCCGTGCGCGGGGCCGCGCGCACGGGCCGGCACGATCGTCCCGCCCGCGCCCACGGGGGCGCGCGGGCGGCACGAACGCCCCCGCGCGAACCGATGAGAAACCAAGGGGCATGAAGGTCTGCACGTAGACCCTGCAGCGGCGACGAAATAGACCCGGGCATGACGGCCGCCTCCCTGATCGACCGCATCGCCCTGCCCGCGCCATCGCCGTGACCATGAAGATCGGAGTGACCATGAAGAACCCGACGCCTCAGCTCGACGAGCGCTTCAGCCAACCGGGCAGCGAGCCGGTGCCGTGGGCGACCACCCTCGAAGCCCTGGAATCCGCGCAGATGTTCTGGATCACGACCGTCCGCGCCGACGGCCGGCCCCACGTCACGCCCCTCGTGGCCGTGTGGCTCGACGACGCCCTCCACTTCACCACCGGCCCCGAGGAGCAGAAGGCCCTGAACCTCGCAGGCAACCCGCGGGTCGCCCTGATCACCGGCTGCAACCGCTGGGACGAGGGCCTCGACGTGATCGTCGAAGGCGCGGCCGAGCGCGTCACCGCACGCCCCGCCCTCGAACGACTCGCCGCGGCCTGGGCCGCCAAGTGGGACGGCCAATGGCAGTACGAGCCGACCGAGAACGGCTTCGCCCACGACCAGGGCGGCGAGGCGCACGTGTTCGCCGTACGCCCGGCCAAGATCCTCGCCTTCACCAAGGGCGCTTTCACCCAAACCCGCTACCTCCCCACCGACTAGCCCGCCCACGACGGGTAGGGGACGCGTCTCGGCGGGCGGGGCGGTGCGTGGCCGGGTGAGGTCAGTTCGGGATCGCGAGGGTCAGGGGGAGGACCGTTTCGGCGCCTGCTTCCTTGAGGAGGCGGGTGGCCACTGTCATGGTCCAGCCGGTTTCCACGCGGTCGTCCACCAGGAGGATGGGGCCGGGGTTCGTGGGGAGGGCCGCGGCCAGGTCGCCGGGGACGGCCAGGGTATGCCAGACGGAGCGGAGGCGCTGGGCGCTGTTGTGGCGGCGCGGGACGGGGTCGCCGACTGGAGTCAGCTCGCCCAGGTAGGTCAGCCGGCCTATCTGGGCTATGCGCCGGCCGAACGTCGTCACCAGGCGGGGGCGGGACCGGGAGCCGATCGTGACGACGGCCGTGGGGCGGGCGGGCCAGTCCCAGGCGGCCAGGACCTTCACCACGGCGTCCACCATGTCGGCGGGTACGTCGGCGTCAGGGGCGGCGAACAGTTCGCGGAGGCGGTTGCCCCAGCCGATGTCGGTGAGGCGGCCCAGGGCACGGCCCGTTTCAGCCGGCTGGGCGATGCGCCCTGAGACGCCGAGGTCGTCCTTGACGCCGGTGGGCCACATCCGGCGGGGGGCGATGTCCACGCCGGGGCGGTGCAGGCGGTTGCGCGCCTGGGCGGCGCTCTCCTCCGCGACGTCGGTGGGCCAGCGGCGGCCCGTGCAGTTGTCGCAGCGGCCGCAGGGGGCCGCCTCCGGGTCGTCCAGCTGGCGGCGCAGGTACTCCTCGCGGCAGGCGTCCGTTGCGATGTAGTCGAGCATCGCCTGCTGCTCGCGGCGCCGTTCGGCGGTGACGCGCTCGTAGCGCTCGCGGTCGTACGCCCAGGGCCGGCCGGTGGACGTCCAGCCGCCCTTGACGCGGCGGACCGCGCCGTCCACGTCGAGGACCTTGAGCATCATTTCGAGGCGGGAGCGGGTGAGGTCGACCATCGGTTCGAGGGCGCCGGTGGAGAGCGGCCGGCCGGCCGTTTCGAGGACGTCCAGGGTGGCGCGCACCGTCTGCTCCGGAGGAAAGGCGAGGCCGGCGAAGTACGCCCAGATGTCGCGGTCTTCGCGGCCGGGGAGCAGGATGACCTCGGCGCGGTCGACGCCGCGGCCGGCGCGCCCGATCTGCTGGTAGTAGGCGACCGGCGACTGCGGGGCGCCGACATGGACGATGAAGCCGAGGTCGGGTTTGTCGAACCCCATGCCGAGGGCGCTGGTGGCGACGAGCGCCTTGAGCTTGTTGTCCTGGAGGTCCTGCTCGGCCTGGAGGCGTTCGGCCTGCTCGGTCTGGCCGGAGTAGGCGGCGACCTCGTGGCCCCGGTCGCGCAGGTGGCCGGTGATCTCGTGGGCGGCGGCGACGGTGAGCGTGTAGATGATGCCGGAGCCCGGCAGGTCGGCGAGGTGCTCGGCCAGCCAGGCGATGCGCTGCTCGGCGGTGGGCAGCCGGACGACGGCGAGGCGCAGCGACTCCCGCTCCAGCGGCCCGCGCAGGACGAGGGCGTCGTCGCCGGCGAGCTGCTCGGCGACGTCCTGGGTGACGCGGGCGTTGGCGGTCGCGGTGGTGGCGAGCACGGGAATGCCGGGCGGCAGCTCGGCGAGGAGGGTGCGCAGCCGCCGGTAGTCGGGCCGGAAGTCGTGGCCCCAGTCGGAGATGCAGTGCGCCTCGTCGACGACGACCAGGCCGGCCCCCGCGGCGAGCTTGGGCAGGACGAGGTCGCGGAAGTCGGGGTTGTTGAGGCGTTCGGGACTGACCAGCAGGACGTCCACCGCGCCCTGCTCGACCTCGGCGAAGATCCGCTCCCAGTCGTCGGTGTTTGACGAGTTGATCGTGCGGGCGTGGATGCCGGCCCTGTCCGCGGCCTCGATCTGGTTGCGCATCAGCGCCAGCAGCGGCGAGACGATCACGGTGGGGCCGGCGCCGCGCTCGCGGAGCAGCCGGGTCGCCACGAAGTAGACGGCGGACTTGCCCCAGCCGGT
Organism: Actinomadura sp.; assembly: GCF_044508335.1. Lineage (NCBI taxonomy): Bacteria > Bacillati > Actinomycetota > Actinomycetes > Streptosporangiales > Thermomonosporaceae > Actinomadura > Actinomadura sp. Next base: position 34,223 of record NZ_JBIQHY010000026.1, on the reverse strand, counting down.
GCGCTGCACGACGAGCGCCCGGCGCCGCTCGACGACGAGCGCGCTGATCGCCGTCCACTGGTCGTCGCGGAGCCGCGCGTGGTCGCCGGCGAGCGCGCGCAGGCACCGCTCGGCATCGTCCCGGAGCTGCTCTGGAGTGGTCATGCGTCCTTGGTACCAGCGCCGCGGAAGCCGCCGCACCGGAATCGCGTTCTGTGGAAAGGGCGGGGGCGGCCGCGGAGTTGGAGCGGGCGGGCCGCGGGTAGCCTGCCAGTCAAGATCGGTTACAAGGCGGGGAAGGGGCACGAGCGGGGGAATGCGCGCGGCCGAACGCTTGCGGCGGACATGGCAGGTCCTGATGGACGGATCCCCCCCGGAACCGCCCGAAGAGGAACCTGGCGAGATCGTCGATCCCCGGGCGGTCGACCTGGTGCTCCGCGTCGGCGAGCTGCTGCTGGCCAGCGGCGAGACCACCGAGCGCGTCAACGAGGCGATGCTCAGCCTGGCCCTCGCCTACGACCTTCCCCGCTGCGAGGTGCAGGTCACCCTGACGAGCCTCCTGGTCTCGGCCCACCCGGGCAAGGGCGCGCCGCCCATGACGGGGACGCGCGCCATCCGGCGCCGCACCCCCGCCTACTGGCGGCTGACCGCGCTGCACCAGCTCGTCCAGGACGCGTCCATCGGCATGCTGGAACTGGACGAGGCCCACAACCGGCTCAGGCAGATCAAGGCGGGCCGCGCCCCGTACCCGGCCTGGCTGCTGGTGGTGTCGCTGGGGCTCATCGCCGCGTCGGGCAGTGTCCTGTCCGGCGGCGGTCCGCTGGTGGCGGCCACCGCGTTCATCGCCACGCTGCTCGGCGACCGCACCGCCGCCGCGCTGGCGCGGCGCGGCATCGCGGAGTTCTTCCAGCTGGCGCTCGCCGCCGCGATCGGCGCCGCCGCCGCGGCCCTGGTGGTGGCCATGGGCAACCCGGGGCACGCCTCCACGATCGTCACCGGGGCGATCCTGGCGCTGCTGCCTGGACGCCCGCTGGTCGCCAGCATCCAGGACGGCATCACCGGCGACCTGGTGAGCGCCGGGGCCCGGGTGCTGGAGGTCTTCTTCATGATCGCGGCGATCGTGGCGGGGCTCGGCGCGGTCGTCTACATCGCGGTCAGCATGGGCGTGCCGATCGACGTCAAGCACCTGCCCGCGCCGGCGGCGGAGCTGAGGCCGGTCGCGGTCATCGCCGCCGCCGCCATCTCCGTGACCTTCGCGATCTCGCTCGCGGCGCCCAAGTACGTCCTGACCGCGGCCGCCCTGGGCGGGGCCCTGATCTGGGTGCTGTACGTCCTCGCGCGCGGGTGGGACATGCCCCCCGTGCTGGCGGCGGCGGTCGCGGCGACGGTCGTCGGGGTGGGGGCGAACTGGCTGGCCCGCCGCAACAACCAGCCCGTCATGCCGTTCGTGGTCCCCGCCATCGGCCCCCTTCTGCCCGGGACCGCGCTCTACCGGGGCATGGTCGAGCTCAACACCGGCTCACCGAACACCGGCGTGCTGAGCCTCATCGGCGCCATCTCCGTCGCGCTGGCGCTGGGAGCCGGGGTGAACCTCGGCGGCGAGCTGGTCCGGGCGTTCCAGCACGTCGGCCTCGGCGGTTCCGGACGCTGGGGACGGCCTGCGGCCCGCCGCACCCGCGGCTTCTGACCTCGGTGTTCGGGCGCGCCCGCATTTTGTCGGTGGCGGAGGTTACGTTCGCCGCATGTACCGACAGGGAGACGTCCTGATCATGCCCGTGCCCGAGGAGGCGGTTCCGCGGTCCGTCCGCGACCTGCCGCCCGCCCCGCGCGACGGCCGCGGGCGCATGGTGCTGGCGCTCGGGGAGGCGACCGGGCACGCGCACGCGCTGTCCGCGCCCGGCTCGCTGCTGCGCACCCCCGATCCGCTCGCCCCCGACCATCTGCACCTGCCGTCCGGCGGGCGGCTGGTGCACGAGGAGCACGCGGCGATCACGCTGCCCAAGGGGTGGTACCGGGTGATCCGCCAGCGCGAATACGTGCCCGGCGCCGTCCGCGTCGTGGCCGACTGAGGGGGCCGGGATGCCCACCGGAACGGTACGTGAGACCCACTACGTCGTCGGCGACTGGCAGGCGGCCGCGTTCCGCACCGGCCCCGCCGACCGCGCCCGCGCCGAGGCGGGCGTGGCCGCCGCCTACGCCGCGGCCGGGCTGGCCGCCCCCGAACGGTACATCTGGGTGCCCTCCCCCGCGCGCGGCGCCGCCCTGGCGGCCGTCCTGGCGGGGCACGGCGACGCCCTCGCGGCGGCGGGACTGGGGGGCCTGGTCGAACAGGCGCGGATCGACCTCGGCGAGAGCACCCCGGGCAGGAGCGTCCTCGCGGACGTGCGCACCCGGCCCTGGGAGGCGGAACGTGCGGCGGCCTGCTCCGAACAGGGGCCGGAGCAGTGGCCGCGCACGTGGGCCGACACCGGGGGCCTGCTCTGGAACCCGGTCCAGTCGCTGGTCGCGCGGGTGCGCGCCGCCATCGGCGAGCAGGCCGGGGACGCGCCCGAGCAGGAGCCGGCCGCGTCGCTGCTGCGGGCGGCCGCGCTCGACGCGGTCCTGGGCCAGCACGACGCGCCGTGGCTGGCGCTGTTCGAGTCGCTCGGCCGGCTGGACGGCCCGCTCGCCGGCCTCGCCGAAGCCGCCCGCTCGGCGGGCTGGTGGTGGCCCTACGAGCGGCTGGCGATCATGTCGGAACGCCCCAGCGAACTGCACCGCGACGAGCCCGGCCGGCTGCACCGGGGCGACGGTCCCGCCCTCGCCTACCCGGACGGGTTCGCGCTGCACGCCTGGCGCGGCATGCCCATCCCGCCCGGTTTCGTCTCCTCCCTGACCGACCTGACGGCCGACCGCATCTCCGCCGAGGAGAACGCCGAGCTGCGCCGCGTCATGCTGGAGATCTTCGGCTACGACCGCTACCTGGCCGAAACGGGCGCGCGCCCCCTGCACCGGGACGAGACGGGCGTCCTGTGGTCGATCGACCTGCCCGGCGACGAACCCGTGGTCATGGTCGAGGTGGTCAACTCCACGCCCGAACCCGACGGCACGTACCGCACCTACTATCTGCGCGTCCCGCCGGGGACCCGCACGGCCCGCGCGGGCGTCGCGTGGACGTTCGGCGTGGACGAGGCCGACTACCGCCCCGAAAAGCAGACCTGAGCCCGCGGGCGTCCCTTGGTCGCACTTCCCCAGTCACCAAGGGACGCCCGCCCCGCCGCATCACCGGGACCCGCCCGGCTGACCACCCCCGGTCACGCCTCCGGCCCAGTGGTCCGCCTGCGCGGACCGGCTGCTCCGCGCTGGCACAGGACGGCAGACCGGGGCGTGGTCCCTGGCGCCGGCCGCGGCCGGCGTTGCCGGTCGTCTTGTTGTGGGGGTCAGGGCAGGAGGATCGGGATTCGTTCGAGGATGCCGTCGGCGAAGGTTTCGTAGAGGCCCAGCGGTTTCAGGTGGACGTAGCCGATGTGGCAGTCGCAGGTGTCCAGGGGGCAGGGGCGCGGGGCCAGGGCGTCGCGGAACGTTCCGTCGTAGAGGTTGCCCAGGACGGTCGGGACGAAGTGGCAGCGGCGCACCGTGCCGTCGCCGTCCGCGGACACCACCGTCTCGCCCGTCCGGCAGGGAAGCCCGCGGCTGGGGTGGGGGCGGCGGCTGAGGGGGAAGAGCGGGTCGATGTCGGTCCAGGAGGCGGCCTCGGCGTCGTCGTAGGCGCGGCCTTCGGCGGCGTTGACCCACAGGTAGGTGCCGGCGGGCAGGTCGGCGCGGAGGCGGCGGGCGGCGGCGAGGTGGTCGGGCTGACCGACGATCCCCACGCTGAAGCGGACGCCGTTCGCGGCCAGGTCGCGGCATTTGCCCAGGAACCGTTGGTAGGGGACCTGGCCGGGGTGGTACGTCGCCCACAGCGCGAGCCGGGTGAGGTCGGCGTCGGCGGTCCACGAGACGCGGTGGCTGAGGTTCGTCTGGATCGCGACCCGCCGGACGTGCGGAAGGTGGCTGAGGGTGATGAGGGCCTGCCTGTACCAGGAGCGCACCAGGCCCTCGCCCCAGGGCGTGAACAGGACGGAGACCGGGTGGTCGCAGGCGGCGACCCAGGCGACGAAGCGTTCGAGTGCGGCGCGGTCTGCGCGGAGCTGGGCCGGTGTGTCGCGACGCTTGGCGAACGGGCAGTACGGGCAGTCGTAGTCGCAGCTCGCCAGCGGTCCGCGGTAGAGGATCGTGAGGTGATTCATCAGCGTGCCTCGTAGGAGTCCATGAGGGCTTGGACGCGGGACGAGAAGAGGGCGGGGCCGATGGCGTCGGAGTAGGCGAGACCCTCCGGGGTGAGGCGGAGAGTGGTGTCGGACGCGTCCAGCCAGCCGCGGTCGATGAGGGTTGCGAGCTTGGAGGAGAAGTCGTCCAGGGGGTCCGTGCCAAAGCGCGCGCGGTAGGTGTCCCGGTCGAGGCCGGTCGCCTGGAGGAGTGATTGGAGGAGGTGCCGGCGGCGTTGCTCGTCGGTATCCAGGGCGAACCCCACTCGGGCGGTCGTGAAGTCGGTCTCACTTACGTAGGAGTCGATGATGGAGCGCACCTGGCCCGCACCGACCGCGTACTCGAACGAGTAGTGCAGGCGCGAGGTGTAGGAACGGGCGCCGCAGCCCAGGCCGACCATGCCGTCGGTCTGGCAGCAGTACCCGGTGCCGCCGGCCGAGGTGCCGGGAAGGCGGAACATCCGCATCGACACCTGCTCGTAGCCTTCGGCCAGGAGGTGGTCGCGGCCGATGCCGTAGAGGGTGAGGCGCTGGTCGTCCCAGTCCCGGGCGCGCCGTCCGAGGCCGGTCAGCGGACGGACGTAGAGCGGGTACAGGTAGATCTCCTCCGGGCGCCACGCGAGGGCGGCGTCCAGGGAGTGCAGCCATGTCGCGGGCGTCTGGCCGTCGATGCCGTAGATGAGGTCGATGTTGAGGGTCGGGAACCCCGCCGCCCGGATGCGGTCCAGCGCCGCCTCCACCTCGGCGCGCTTCTGGGGCCGGACGGCGGCGCGGGCCTCGTCGTCCAGGAAGCTCTGCACGCCGATGGAGACACGGGTCGCGCCGCGTTCGGCGAGGACGGCCAGCCGGTCGGTGGTGGCGGTGGCCGGGGAGGTCTCCACGCCGAGCGGGATCGCGCCGAATCCCGGGAACCGTCCGGCGATGTCGCAGAGCCGTTCCAGTTCGGACGCGGTGAAGTAGGTGGGCGTGCCGCCGCCGAAGGCCGCCGTCGCGAAGGCGGGTTCGCCGAGGGCGTCCAGGACGGCGGTCGCCTGCCGGTCGAGGGCGTCCAGGTAGGCGCCGGTGAGTTCTTCGGGCGCGCCGGTGCGGGTGAAGAGGTTGCAGAAGCCGCACCGCATCTCGCAGAAGGGGACGTGCAGGTAGAGGAAGAGCGAATCGAGCGGCTCCCCCGCCCAGACGTCCTGCAAGGGGGGCGACGGGTCCAGGGGGCGGTAGGCGGTCTTGTGCGGGTACGCGTACACGTACGCCTGGTAGGGCTTCACGACAGGATGAACTCTCCGTACGGAACGGTCCAGACGACCTCGTGGCCGATGCGGTGCCCGGTGTGGCCGTCCTCGCCGTAGGCCGTCCCGTGGTCGGAGCAGACGATGACGAAGCACGGGCGGCGCATCAGCGCGAACAGCCGGCCGATGTGGGCGTCGACATGGCGGAGGGCGGCGGCGTGGCTGGCGCGCGTGTCGCCGTCCTCCTCGGTGGCGCCCGGCAGGTAGAACCAGTTGGGCTGATGCAGGGACGCGACGTTCACCAGCAGGAACAGGCGCCGGTCGGCGGGCAGCCGGCCCACGATCTCGGCGACGCGGCCGATCTGGTTGGGCAGTGCCTCCGGGTCCGCCACGCCGAACCCGGGTTCCCAGTGGCTCTCGGCGAACAGGGACGGCAGCGCCGACCCGAGCGGTGTCAGCTTGTTGAAGAACCCAACGCCGCCCACGCAGGCGGTGTGGTATCCGGCGGCGGCGAGCCCCGACGGCAGGTCGGCGGCGTCGAACGTCCAGGTGCGGGGCGCCGTCGTCTCGCTCCCCGGGAACGCTCCCGCGAAGAGGCGGGGGTGCGGCCCCGGGGACGCGGGCGTCGGCAGGAACCCGGCCAGCATCGCCGCGTGCGCGGCATAGGTGAAGCTGCCCGGTGTGTGGCGGCGCTCCCAGCGGCCCCCGGGCAGCAGGCCGGCCAGCGTCGGCGTCGCGCCGGACGCGGCCAGTTCGGCGGCCACGTCGTAGCGCAGCGTGTCGAGTGTCACCAGCAGCAGATCGTGGCTGCCGATGATGTCGTTCATGTCGTGCATCTGAGCCACGCGACCTGGGCGGCGTAGGTGTCGAGCCCTTCGGCGGGACCGCCTGGAAGGCCCGTCAGCCCGGGGAGCAGGTCGCCGAACGCGTTCACCTCGCACACCGCGAACCGGTTCAGACCCGCCCCCACGAGCAGGTCCACGCCGACCATCGGGGAGCCCGGGAAACAGGCCGCGGCCCGCGCGCACACGTCGAGCGCCCGCTGCCAGCGTTCCTGCCCAAGCGCGCGCTGCACGGCCCCGAGGTCTCCCCTGGCACCTCCCAGATGGAGGTTGGTCATCGGTGTGCGGCTCGTCCGGACGACCGCGTGCGTGGGTTCGCCGCCGATGACGACGACACGCAGGTCGAACACGCGGCCGTCGAGGGTGGCCTTGGGCAGCCACCGCTCCACGTGCAGGCCGTCCGGCGCGAGCAGGCCGATCAGCGCCGCGACCTCCCGCTCGGTCTGGTAGGAGCGCACGCGCAGCGAGTTGAGCAGCCGCTCCCCGGACATGAGGGCGGAGGTCACGGCCCTCACCCGGCCCGGCGCGGTCTGCAGGGCGACGACCCCGGAGGCGGACGAGCCGTGCGCCGGCTTGACGAACACCCGCCGCTCCCCCGCCTCGTCCATCCGCGACCGGAGCGCCGCATATCCGTCGATGCCCGGCAGCGCGGCGGGGACCGGGACCCCGGCGGCCAGCAGGCGCGCGTGGGTCAGCCGCTTGTCGAACATGACCGCGATCTCCTCGACGTCGCCGAGGACCCGCGCCCCGGACGCCGACGCCGCCTCCGACAGCCGCCGCAGCGCCGCCGTGAAGGTCCGGTGCCAGCGCGCGCCGCCGCCGACGCGGGCGGGATCGCCGGGGCCGCGCAGCAGCGCGTCGGCCGCGCGGTCCTCTCCCGGCGAGTCGATGCGCAGGACGTCGCCCGCCCGCAGGCCGAGCGGGGCGCCGCGCAGCACGTCCGTCCAGGCGACGAGCCGCGGCTCGGGCAGCCCGGCCGCCCGGCACGCCGCCGCGAAGAGCGCGGGGCGCCGGTCACCGGGCGTCCCCACCGCGACGAGGCTCATCCGGCGAGCGCCGGGAGGCGGTCGCGGATCATTCGGATACCGCGATGTAGTGCCAGTCGCCGTCCGGCTTCTCCTGGTCGCCGAGGTCGACCTCGACGCCGGGGAGCGCGGCCCTCACCCGCTCCATCATGGCGTCGGACAGGAAGTGGTGGTGCAGGTCCAGCCTGCGCAGGTGGGTCAGCGGCTGCCCGGCGAGCAGCGCCTCCGCGCCCCGGTCGGTGAGGATGCCCATGGCCAGGCTGAGCGACTCCAGCCGCGCGACGACGGGCGCGCCGGCGACCGCCGCCGCGATCTCGTCCTGGATCTCGCTGTCCTCCAGGCCGAGGTGGCGCAGCGCGGGCAGCCGCTCGCCGCTGAGGAACGGGGCGAGGTCGGCGACCGTCGCGTCGCCGCCGTAGTTGTCCTCGCCGAGCCACAGGTCGAGGTGCTCCAGGTTCGGCAGCTCGCTCGCCCCCACGGCCCGGACGACGCGGGCGGGCAGCCCGCCCGACTCGAACCGCAGCACCTTGAGCTTGTCGCTCTCGACCGGGTCGAGGACGAGGTCCTGCGAGCCGCGGACCTCGAACCGCTCCAGGCCGGGGAACGCGGTGAACAGCGGGGTGATGTCGGAGTGCTCGATCCAGGAGATCTCCGACTCCTCGCCGGTGATGTCGCCGAGGAACAGCGCCCTGAGCTTGGGGAACGACGCGGCGGCCGCGGTGAGCAGCGCGACCGGGTCGGCGGCGCCGTCGTCGTAGGACGCGCCCCAGTAGCCGATGATCAGCGCCGTGACCTCGGTGGTGTCGACGGTCTGGAGGAACCGGGCGAAGACGTCGGCGAAGTCCTCCTCGTCGAAGGAGGTCCCGACGAACCATGCGGCGTCGGCGGCCGGCGGGAGGTCGGCGCCGGTGACCGGGTCGCCGGCTCCGCCCTCCCCGTCCGGCCGGGTGTCCTCGTTGAACGTGGCCACCGGCAGGCCGGCGTATTCCTCAAGGTGCTGATAGACGCCCATGGGTCCCCTTTGCGAGTTCGTCGGCACATGTCCTATCAGGACGGGCGGACAAACCGCGGCGGTTTCCCTCCGGAGGGCGTCCCGGCGCGCGGGGCGCCCCCCGGACGGCGCCCGGCGCGTCAGGACGCGATCAGCACGGACCCCTTGTACTTGTCCTCGACGAACTTCTTCACCTCCGGCCCCTGCAGCAGCTGGACGAGCTTCTTCACGCGCGGGTCGTCCTTGTCCTCCGGCAGGGTGACGATGCCGTTGGCGTACGGGTTCCCCTCGGCCTTCTCCGCGGCGAGCGCGTCCTTGTTCGGCGCGAGCCCGGCCTCGATGGCGTAGTTGCCGTTGATGACCGACAGGTCCACGTCGTCCAGCGACCGGGGCAGTTGCGCCGCCTTGACCGGCTTGAACTTCAGGCCCTTCGGGTTGCTCGCGATGTCGCGCTCCGTCGCGGTGGACGGCGCGTCCGGCTTCAGGGTCAGCAGGCCGTTGTCGGCGAGCAGCTTCAGCGCGCGGCCCTCGTTCGCCGGGTCGTTCGGGACCGCGACCTCCGCGCCCTGCGGGACGTCCCGCAGGCTCTTCGCCTTCTTCGAGTAGACGCCGAGCGGCTCCAGGTGGACGGGTGCGACGAACGCCAGCTTCGTCCCGGTCTGCTTCTCGAACTCCCGCATGAACGGCACATGCTGGAAGTAGTTGGCCGTGACCTGCTTCTCCTTCAGCGCCGTGTTCGGCTGCTGGTAGTCGTCGAACGTCACGATGTCGATCTTGAGCCCGGCCTTCGCGGCGAGGTTGTCCTTGACGTAGGCCAGGATGTCGCCGTGCGGGACGGGGTTGACCGCGACCTTCAGCGGCGCGTCCGGATCGTCGGACGCCTCCGACGAGCCGCAGGCGGCCAGCCCGGCCAGGAGACCGAGGGAGGCCAGCGCGACAGTGATCTTGCGAAGCACGACAAGTGCCTTTCTGTGGGTTACCTATGGGTCAGGCGGCGGGCGAGGAGGTCGCCCGCGGCCTGGATGAGCAGGACCAGGACGACGAGCAGCGCGACGGTGGCGACCATGACCTTGGTCTCGAAGCGCTCGTAGCCGTAGACGACGGCGAGGTTGCCGAGCCCGCCGCCGCCGACCGTCCCGGCCATGGCCGTGTAGCCGATCAGCGCGATGACGGTGACGGTCAGCCCGGACACCAGGCCCGGCCGCGCCTCGCGCAGCATGACCTTGCCGACGATCTCCCGGCGGGTGGCGCCCATCGCGTCCGCCGCGGCGAGCACGCCGGGGTCGACCTCGCGCAGCGCGATCTCGACGAGCCGCGCGTAGAACGGGATGGCGCCGATCGTCAGCGGGACGATCGCCGCGGCGTTGCCGATGCTGGTGCCGACGAGCAGCCGGGTGAACGGGATGATCGCCACCATCAGGATCAGGAACGGCAGCGACCGGCCGATGTCGACGGCGACGCCGAGCGCCCGGTTGACCGGCGCCGCGGGCAGCAGCCCGCCGCGCTCGGTGACGACCAGCAGCACGCCGAGCGGCAGCCCGAGCACGACGGTGAACAGCGTGGCGACACCGGTCATGTAGAGGGTGTCCACGGTCGCGGGCCACAGCAGCGGCGCGACCTCGCTCCAGGTCATCGCACGCCCTCCGCGCTCTCGGCGCCGGCCGCGACCCCATGGCCGTGCTCACCGGCGGGACGGTTCCTGACGTCGACGGTCAGGCCGGATTCGCGGAGGAAGGCCAGCTGCGCGGCGTTCGTGCCGGGGTCGCCGGGGAGTTCGAGCTGGAGGCGGCCGACGCGTTCGCCGGCGACCGTCTCCACCGCGCCGCCGAGGATGTTCACGTCCAGGGAGTACTTGCGGGCGAGCGCCGACACGAACGGCTCGCCGGCGGCGCCGCCGGTGAAGGTGACCTCGACGAGCGTCCACCCGTCGCGGGGCTCGGCCGGCGGCAGCGGGAACAGGTCCCGGGCCAGCTCCGAGCCGGGGCGGGCGAGCAGCCGCGCCACCGGCCCGGACTCGGTGATGCGGCCGGCCCGCATGACCGCGGCCGAGTCGCAGATGCGCTTGACCACGTCCATCTCGTGCGTGATCAGCAGGATGGTGAGGCCGAGCCGCCGGTTGAGGTCGCGCAGCAGCTCCAGGATCGACGCGGTCGTCTCCGGGTCGAGCGCGGACGTCGCCTCGTCCGACAGCAGCACCTTCGGGCGCCCGGCGAGGGCGCGGGCGATGCCGACGCGCTGCTTCTGCCCGCCGGAGATCTGCGCCGGGTACGCGCGGGCGTGCTCGGCGAGCCCGACGAGGTCCAGCAGCTCGGCGACGCGGCGCGCCCGCTCGGCGCGCGGGACGCCCATGACCTCCAGCGGGAACGCGACGTTCCCGGCGACCGTCCGGCTGCCGAGCAGGCCGAAGTGCTGGTGGATCATGCCGATGCCCTGGCGGGCCCGGCGCAGGTCGCCGCCGCGCAGCGCGAGCAGGTCCTGCCCGCCGACGACGACGCGGCCCTCGTCCGGGCGGTCGAGCAGGTTGACGCAGCGCAGCAGGGTGCTCTTGCCGGCGCCGCTGCGCCCGAGCACGCCGAAGACCTCGCCCTCGGCGACGGTCAGGTCGACCCCGTCGACGGCGACGACGCGTCTGCCGCGGTCGCGGTAACTTTTTCGGAGTTTCTCGATCTGAATCACAGGAAAATATCCAGGCGGTGATCGCCGAACGGGCGGCGGCGGTCAGGACGGCGGCGTGCGGCGCGGCGCGCCCGGGCGCTCAGGAGCGGCCGGGCGGGAAGGGCGCGTGGCCGAGCAGGTGGCGTTCGAAGAAGTGGCGTTCGAAGAACATGTGTGACTCGTGGACGTCGCGGACGGCTCGCTTCGGGGCGCGAGGCTCAGGCAGGGGCCCTCAGCGGTCACACATTCGCCGGCAACACGTACGCCGCAGGGCCCGCGGCATCGGCGGGCGGTGCGCGAAGCACAGGCGTACGGAGGACATGTCAGCAGTTAACCCGCTTCACGCGAGTGACCGCAACTCCACCCGGTGTGACGTCGATCGCCGTGAACCGCCCGCATCGCAGGCGGCGGGCGGTGCGCGCGCGGTGCTGTGACGACCGCCACGCCCGGCCCGCGCGGATGCGGGCGATCATGCTCGCGGCCGCGCCGGAACCGCCGCCGGCGGCCCCGGGAAGGCCCGCTGCGCAGCCCTTGCCGCACCGCCGTTCACGCAGCGTAGAGCCATGATCGACGATCCGGTGCACGATGATCGGCAAAGCGTGGAAGGGAGTGCGTCAGATGGGTGAAACCAGACGAGCCGGACCTCTAGAGTGAGTGCCACGTGAGGGCCCTCTCGCGGGAGGGCCCTTTGTTCTGCCTGCACGATCCAGAGGTCCCGACATGAACGACCACGAGGTGCACGAGGAGTGCATGAGGCTCCTCAGGGATGGCCTCCCCGTCCCCGCTCCCGCCGCCTTCGAGGAGGGACGGGACTTCCTTCCGCTCAGTCTCGACGTCGACGGCGACATCGCCGTTGTCACGTTCCTACACCAGTGGGACGGGGCGTCGCCCTTCATCGAGGGGTGGACGTTCCACCGCCGCGACGGCGAGTGGCGGGAGCTGGGCGGCGCCGGCGGATCGGCGCCCGCCGACCCGCTGCTGCGCCGGTCGTCCGGGGAGATGGGACGCCACCTGCTGAAGTACGGGTCGGGCCGCACCGTCCGCAACTCCAACCGGCTGCTGCCGTGGGGCGCCAAGTGGGTCCACGAGGCCCGGCTGCGGGCGTCGGCGGAGGTGGCGCGGATCAGGGTCGGCAACCGGATCCTGAACGTCCCCGAGCACGGGCACGTCGTCGTGGTCTGGGGCGCCCGCCGGGGGCCGGTCGTGGAGGCCCTCGCCGCCGACGGGTCCGTGCTGGACGCCATGGACCTCGACCGCCCGTCCGTTCCCGCCCGCCCGCAGAGCTGATATTTGACCGATCGTTCTGCACAGGGTTACCGTCCTGCCATGGCACGGACGAAGGAGTTCGACCCCGACGCCGCGCTGCGGCGCGCGCTCGACCTGTTCTGGGAGCGCGGGTACGAGGCGACCTCCATGGCCGATCTCGTGGAGCGTCTCGGCATCGCCCGCGCCAGCATCTACGGGACGTTCGGCGGCAAGCACGAGCTGTACCTGAAGGCGCTCGAACGGTACCTGCGGACCACGGACCCGGGCGTCGCCGAGCGGCTGTCGCAGCCGGGCCCCGCCCTGCCGGCGGTGCGCGCGCTGATCGAGCGGTACGCCGAGGAATCGGCCGGCGACCGGGAGCGGCGCGGCTGCATGGTCGTCAACGCGGCGGTCGAGCTGGCGCCCCGCGACGCCGAGGCCGCCCGGCTCGTCGAGGCGAGCTGGAGCTTCCTGGAGGCGGCGCTGACCGTCGCGCTGACCCGGGCCCGCAACCAGGGCGAGCTGGCGCCCGGCAAGGACCCGCGGGCGCTGGCCCGCCTCGTGCTGGTCATCCTCCAGGGGATGCGGGTGCTCGGGCGCGCCCCCGCCGACCCGGGCCGCGTCCGCGACGCGGCGCGCGCCGCGCAGGCCCTGTTCGACTGATCCCCGGCCCCCGGCCGACCGGGCCGGGGGTCTTTTCCGCCCTCATTCAAGAATGATCGATCTAGAAACGGAGCCCGGCCATGACCTTCGACGGCAAGATCGTCCTCATCACCGGCGGCGCGGGCGGCATCGGCCGCGCCGTCGGGCACGCCTTCGCCCGCGCGGGCGCCACCGTCGTCCTCGCCGGCCGCGACGTGACCGCGCTCGCCGACGCGGTGAAGGAGATCGGCCCCGGCAGGGCCGACCACGTGGCCGCCGACGTGACCGACCCCGCGTCCGCCGCCCGGATGGTCGAGACGGTGACCGCACGCCACGGCGGCCTGCACGTCGCGGTCAACAACGCCGGGATCTTCGGCGCCGCCGCACCGGTCGCCGACCTCGACGCCGGCGTCTGGGACGGCGTCCTCGCGGTGAACCTGACCGGGGTGTTCCTGTCGATGAAGCACGAGATCGCGCACATGCGCGCCCACGGCGGCGGAACGATCGTCAACGTCTCGTCCAACATCGGTGCTCACCGCCGGCGTCCGGGCCTGGCGGCCTACGCGGCGTCCAAGGCGGGGGTCAGCGTCCTCACCCGCACCGCCGCGCTCGACCACATCGCCGACGGCGTCCGCATCAACGCCGTCAGCCCCGGGCCGAGCGACACCCCGATGTCGCTCCTGCCGGGCGAGACCGAGGCCGAGCGCGCCGCCCGGATGCGGACGGCGGTCCCGGCCGGCCGCGTCGCGAGCACGTCAGAGGTCGCCTCGACCGTCCTGTGGCTCGCTTCCGACGCTTCGGCGCACGTAGTGGGCCATGACCTCGTCATCGACGGGGGTGTCACCGCCTGACAACGCATCCCGCGCCCGCCTCCGGGCAGACTCGGGACATGGCCCTCACACCCGATCACGACTCTGAACCGGAACGCTTCCGCCTCGCCGGCCGGGTCACCGGGAAGTATCTGATCGGGGCGCGGAGCCTGCACGACCACGTCGCGTCGAAGCTGCTGAGCGCCGGCGCGTCCCTCGTCCTGGACATCGGCTGCGGGGAGGGCGCCCTCAACGCCGCCCTCCCCCGCCCCTCCCCGCTCCGGCTGGTGGGCCTCGACGCGTCCGCCGGCCTCCTGCGCGACCACCCGGGCACGCGGGTCCGCGGCGACGCGCTGCGGCTGCCGTTCCGCGACGGGACGTTCGACGCCGCCGTGGCCGTGAACATGCTCCACCACCTGGACGATCCGGGCCGCGCGCTGCGCGAGGCCCGCCGCGTCCTCGCCCCCGGCGGGCTGCTGCTCGCCTCCGCGATCTGCCGGAACGACAGCCCCGAGCTGGCGCCGGTCTGGCGCCCCGAGCCCACGGCGTTCGACGCCGAGGACGCCCCCGACCGGGTATGCGAGGTGTTCGGCGAGGTCGAGGTGGAGCGCTGGGACGCCCCGCTGATCACGCTGCCCGACCGCGCCGCCGTCCGCGACTACCTGATCGCCCGCCGCGTGCCCCGCCCCCAGGCCGCCGAGGCCGCCGCGAAAGTCCGCACCCCGCTCCCCGTCACGAAGCGGGGCAGCCTGGTCCTGGCGCGCCGCTGACCCGGCGCCCGCTGCGGCGCCCGCTACAGCCAGCCGAGGTCGCGGGCGACGCGGGCGGCGGCGTGGCGGTTGTCGGCGCCGAGCTTGGTGACGGCGGCGGAGAGGTAGTTGCGCACGGTGCCCTCCGACAGGCCGAGGTCGCGGGCGATGCGGGAGACCGGGGCGCCGCCGGCGGCGGCGCGGAGGGTGTCCAGCTCGCGCGGGGTGAGCGGGCACTCCTCGGCGGCGAGGGCGTCGGCGGCGAGCTGCGGGTCGATGTAGCGGGCGCCGGCGGCGACCTGCCGGATGACCTCGGCGAGCCGCCGGCCGGGCGCGTCCTTGCCGAGGAAGCCGCGGACCCCGGCGGCCATGGCGCGGCGCAGGTTGCCGGGCCGGCCGTGCGCGGTCACGATCACCAGGCGGCAGCCGGGCAGGTCGCGGGCGAGGCGCTCGGCGGCGGCGAGCCCGTCCAGGCCGGGCATGTCGATGTCGAGGACGGCGACGTCGGGTTTGAGGGCGAGGGCGCGGTCGACGGCCTCGTCCCCGCGGCCCACGTCGGCGGCGACCTCGATGCCGTCCTCGGTCTCCAGCAGCAGGACGAGCGCCTCCCTGATCAGGAGGTGGTCGTCGGCGAGCAGCACCCGGATCATGCCTCACCCCTCGCTTCGGCGGGCACGGCGGCGGTCACCCGGAACGTCCCGTCGCCGGCCGGGCCCGCGGTGAACTCGCCGCCGGCGGCCGCGATCCGCTCGGCGAGGCCGGCCAGGCCGCTGCCCGCGTCGCCGGCCCGGCGCCCGGCGCCGTCGTTGACGATCTCCAGCCGGACGCGGTCCCGGCCGGCCCGGACGGCGATCTCGCACCAGGTGGCGCTGGAGTGCCGCAGGACGTTGGTGGCCGCCTCGCGGGCCACCCAGCCGAGCGGCTCGTGCACGTGCGCGGGCAGCGACGGGGACACCGCCGGCCGCTCGCACCGGATCCCGGCCGCGCGCAGCACGGCGGACATGCCGTCCAGCTCGGTGCGCAGGGAGGTGGCCCGGTAGCCGCGCACGACCTCGCGGACGTCCCGGACGGCGTCGCGCGCCATCGTCTGGATCTCGGTGAGCTCCTTGCGGACGCGCCCGTCGTCGCGTTCCACGAACCGTTCGGCGACCTCGGCGCGCAGCGCGACGGCCTGCAGGCTGTGGCCGAGGACGTCGTGCAGGTCGCGGGCGAAGCGGAGCCGCTCCTCGCCCACCGCGGAGCGGGCCAGCTCGGCGCGCGCCTCGCGCAGCTCCTGCACGACGTGGAACAGCCAGACTGTGACGTACCCGGAGAAGGCGCCGAGCGGCACCCCGGTGACCTCGTACAGGACGTTCAGCGCGGGCAGCCCGAGGAGCAGGCCGTAGAGGGGGGTGAGCACGGTCGCCGCCGCCGTGACCGCGATCGCCTCGCGGACCGGCAGCACGACGGCGATCAGCCCGGCCGGGACGAGCAGCGCGTTGCCCCAGCCCTGCCCGGTGTCGAGCAGCGGCGGCAGCGCCCAGCAGATCAGCGCGATCGCGGCGAGCCCGAGCCGGTGGGCGGGTGCGGTGCGGCGCATCAGGTTCTGCCACAGCAGCCGGGCGTAGAGGCCGAACGCGGCGGCGACGCCGGTGAGGGCGACGAGCAGGTGGCCGGCCTCCCGCCGCTCGGCGATCTCGTACCAGAGCGCCGGCAGCAGGAACCCGGCCAGCGTCAGCACCGTCATCCCCACGATGATCGCGGCGATGACGGTGGGGCGCGGGATCCTGGGCTGCACGCGCCCAGCGTATGCGGCCGGCAAGGCGGCTGGTGAGGTCGTCGGTCCGGGCCGCGCCGCTCAGGCGGCGCGGAGCCGGGCCGCCTCCCGGCCGGTGACGAGGCGGCCCTCGTCCAGGACCCCGACCCGGTCGGCGCGGCACGCCTCGTCCGGGTCGCGGGTCGCGACGACGATGCCGGTCCCGTGCGCGGCCAGCATGAGCAGGACCGACCACACCTCGCGGGCGTCGGCGGTGTCGAGCCCGGCGGTGGGCTCGTCCAGGAAGAGTACGTCGGAGCGTCCGATCAGGGCGAGCGCGAGGTCGAGCATGCGGCGCTGCCCGGGGGTCAGCCGCTCGAACGGGACGCCGGCGACGTGGGTGAGGCGGGCCAGGCGCAAAGCCTCATCGCGGGTGATGGGGTCGAGCGTCCAGCGCCGCCACGTGTCGATGACCTCGGTGACGGTCAGCCCCGGGAACAGGCCGCCGTCACGCCAGACCGCCCCGGCGCGCGCGGAGTCGCGGTCGGTGTAGGGGTCCGCGCCGCGGAGGCGGACGGTCCCGCCGGCGGGGCGGCGCAGGCCGGCGAGCATTTCCAGGAGTGTCGTCTTGCCGGAGCCGTAGCGGCCCAGCAGCGCGTAGATCTCCCCTTCGGCCACAGTGAACGAGACATTCCGCACGGCCTCGTTCAGGTGCAGGTCGCGTACCTCGATCACAGGTGCCTTCATGGGATCCATGCTGGCCGCCGGCGGCGCGGGCGAGCAGTCACAGGCGTCAGAAGGCGGCCGTGAGGAATCCATGAGTGGGCCATGACAAATGTCATGGTTCGGCGATCGCCCATCCGGCCGGTGGGATGGTGGCGCCGTCTGCGGTGAAGCTCGCTTCACCGGCTGCGCACGTCCAGTCGGCGGCGGGCAGCTCGGCTGTGGCGGGCTCATCGCCCAGGTTGAGGACGACCGCGAGCCGGTCTGCGCCGTGCCCCACTGTGTAGGACAGGGCCGTGTTGGTCAAGGTCGCGACCGTGGTCTGGGCGCGGACGAGCCATGGGTGGCGCCGCCTCAGCCCGATGAGGTCTTGGTGGAGGCGGTGGTAGGGGGCGCTGTAGCCGGGGGTCTCGTCGGGACGTTCGGGGAAGGCCGGCCGTATGGCGTCGTCGCCGCCGGCGCGCTCCTCCTTGATGCCTTCGAAACCGAACTCGTCACCCGCATAGATGGACGGCACGCCCCCGGTGGTCAGCAGGATCACCAGCGCGTGTTGCAGGAGTTCCTTCCGGTTCAGGCGGCTGGCGATGCGGGTCACGTCGTGGTTGCCGAGGAACGTCTGCGGGACGAAGACGTCGAGCATCCCGTTGTGCCGGTTCAGGGCGTGGGCCAGTTCGAAGAAGTTGCGGTCGTTGAGCGAGCTCCAGATGGCCTTCCACAGTTCGTACTGGGTGAGGGAGTCGAATCCGGTGTGCTCCACAAGGCGCGTGTAGTCGCCGTGGATGACCTCGCCGACGAACCATACGTCGGGGAAGCGCGCGCGGACGCGGTCTGTGACCGTCCGCCAGAACGGGGGCGGGACGGCGTACGCGGCGTCCAGGCGCCATCCGTCTACGCCGCGCTCCAGCCAGTGGGTCATGACGTCGGTGACGTAGTCGGCGACCTTGGGTTCGGCGTGGTTCAGCGTGACGAGGCGGTCGTGGCCCTCGAACGTGCGCAGGTCGGGGTGGAACCAGTCGCGGTACGGGGAGTCGTCGCCTCTGGCCGCGACGTCGGCGAACGGTTCGAAACCGCGCCCGACATGGTTGAAGACTCCGTCCAGCAGGACTCTGACGCCTTTCCGGGACGCCTCGTCGATGAGCCTTTGCAGGTCGTCCTCGCTGCCTAGCCTCGGGTCGATGCGGTAGTGGTCGACGGTGTCGTAGCCGTGGGTCTCGGACGCGAACACCGGGCCGAGGGCGAGCCCGTTGCAGCCGAGCCCGACGAGGTGGTCGAGCCAGCCCGCGAGCATGGCGAGCCGCGGCACGGGCGGCGCCCCCTCGGGGAGTGCCTCGCGTTCGGCACCGACGAAACCGAGCGGGTAGACGTGCCACCAGATGGCGTGATCGGGCCAGCGCATGCCCGTTCCCCTACCCCGAAAAGTAGTACGTACTCACGAACTATCCGCCAGGCGTCCCATGAGCCGGGCCGCGATCAGGAGGACGTCGCGCTCGGTCTCCGACAGGCCGGCCAGCGCGCCCGCGAGCCAGGCGTCGCGCTCCCGGACGTCGCGGCGGAGCGCCTCCGCTCCCCGCGGGGTGATGGTCAGCACGACCTGACGGCGGTCGTGCTCGGCGCGCGCCCTGGAGACGAGCCCCTCGGCCTCCAGTTCGGCGAAGACGCGCGTCAGGGACTGGGGCTTCTGGCCCTCCGCCCCGGCCAGCTCGCCGGGCGTGGCGGAGCCGTTCCGGTACAGGTGGCCGAGGACGACGAGCTTGTTGCCGCTCAGCGCGTCGGGCGAGCGGGCCGAGCGCATGCGGCGCGACACCCGCATGATCCCGGCGCGGATCTCCGCCACCGCCTCCATCGAAACGCCGTCCACAATGTTACGCTATCACTTACTAATTACGGGAGGCGGTCATGGCCGACGTCTGACGCGCCGCCTACCCGCGCACGAGAATGTCCGGAGTCAGCCCGTCCGGGGCCTTGATTCCGGACAGCGCCATGGTCAGCTCCAGTTCGGCCTGGAGGCAGCGCAGGACGTGCTGGACTCCCGCCTGACCGGCGAGCGCCAGCCCATAGGCGTACGGGCGCGCGACCAGGACGGCCTTGGCGCCCAGTGCGAGGGCCTTGGCGATGTCCGCTCCCGTCCGGATCCCGCTGTCGAACAGCACGGTCGCCTGGTCGTGGACCGCCTCGACCACCCCGGGCAGTGCGTCGAGGGAGGCGATGGCGCCGTCCACCTGGCGGCCGCCGTGGTTGGACACGATGACGGCGTCCATGCCGGCGTCCACGGCGTGGCGGGCGTCGTCGGGATGCTGGATGCCCTTGAGCGCGATGGGCCCGTCCCAGTGCTCCCGCAGGAAGATGAGGTCGTCCCAGGTGAGGCTGGGGTTTCCGAAGTTGGCGACCCAGTGCAGGAGCGCCATGTCCCGATTCTCGTCGGTGACGGGTCCGCCCACGGCCTTCTGGAAGACCGGGTCGCTGAAGTAGTTGGCGACACCGATACCGCGCAGGAAGGGCAGGTATGCCTGGTCCAGGTCGCGCGGGCGCCAGGCCATCGTGAACGTGTCCAGGGTGACGACCAGGGCCGTGTACCGCGCTGCCTTGGCGCGCTCAAGGAAGCTGACCGCGAGCTCCCTGTCCTTCGGCCAGTACAGCTGGTACCAGCGAGGCCCGTCGCCGTTCGCCTCGGCCACGTCCTCGATGGAGTACGAGGCCGCCGTGCTGAGCACCATCGGCACCCCCTCGGCCGCCGCCGCGCGCGCGACGGCCAGCTCGCCGTCCGGGTGGAGGATCGACAGGACGCCGATGGGGCCGAGCAGGACGGGCGACGGCATCGCTGTGCCCAGCACCTCGACCGACAGGTCCCGTTCGGCGACGTCCCGCAGCATGCGCGGCACGATCCGCCACCGGTCGAACGCCGCCCGGTTGGCCCGCGCGGTCGCCTCGCTGCCCGCCGACCCCGCCACGTACCCGAACGCCCGCGCCGACAGGGAGCGCTCCGCGAGGCCCTCCAGCCTGGTCAGGTCCGTCGGCAGCGACGGGACGACGTCGCCGAGGCCCTGGAGATAGATCGAGTTCTGGAAGTCGGCAAGCCCGCTCAAGGGAACCTCCACCTGGGTACGTCGGAACCGTCCGTCCACAATCTGCCAGGTCCGGCAAGGTGACGGAACGGCACCAATCCCCCGAGTTGGGCGCCACACCCGGTGGGGCGGGCGAAAGATGTCCCCGGGACCGGCCACAATGTGGGGCATGGCACGACGCGGATCCCAAGCCCCTCCACCTCCGCCGGACTTCGAGGAGAACATCGTCGACGTCGATGTCTCCGACGAGATGCGGGGGAGTTTCCTCGAATACGCCTACTCGGTCATCTACCAGCGGGCGCTTCCGGACGCGCGCGACGGCATGAAGCCCGTCCAGCGCCGGATCCTGTACTCGATGAACGAGATGGGGCTCCGGCCCGACCGCGGGCACGTCAAGTGCGCCCGCGTCGTCGGCGAGGTCATGGGCAAGCTGCACCCGCACGGCGACAGCGCCATCTACGACGCGATGGTGCGGATGGCGCAGCCGTGGGCGATGCGGATGCCGCTCGTGGACGGGCACGGCAACTTCGGCTCGCTCGGCGGCGACGACCTGCCCGCCGCCATGCGGTACACCGAGGCCCGCATGTCGCGCGAGGCGATGCTGATGGTCGAGTCGATCGACGAGGACACGGTCGACTTCCGCCCCAACTACGACGGGCAGGAGCAGGAGCCGGAGGTCCTGCCGGCGGCGTTCCCGAACCTGCTGGTCAACGGGGCGTCCGGCATCGCGGTCGGCATGGCCACGAACATGGCGCCGCACAACCTCGGCGAGGTCATCGCCGCGGCCCGGCACCTGATCGACCACCCCGACGCCACGCTCGACGACCTGATGCGCTTCGTGCCCGGCCCCGACCTGCCCACCGGCGGCAGGATCGTCGGCCTGGACGGCATCCGCGACGCCTACGAGCGCGGCCGGGGAACGTTCCGCACCCGGGCCACCGTCTCCATCGAGAACGTCACGCCGCGCCGCAAGGGCATCGTGGTCAGCGAACTGCCGTACGCCGTCGGGCCGGAGCGCGTCAAGGCCAAGATCAAGGAACTGGTCAACGCCAAGAAGATCCAGGGCATCTCCGACCTGAAGGACCTCACCGACCGCAACGTCGGCCTCCGCCTGGTCATCGAGATCAAGAACGGCTTCAACCCGGAGGCCGTCCTCGCCGACCTCTACCGGCTCACGCCGATGGAGGAGACGTTCGGCATCAACAACGTCGCCCTGGTCGACGGCCAGCCCCGCACCCTCGGTCTGCGCGACCTGCTGCAGGTGTACGTCGACCACCGCATCGAGGTCGTCCGCCGGCGCTCGATGTTCCGCCGCAAGAAGCGCGAGGACCGCCTCCACCTGGTGGACGGCCTCCTGGTCGCCCTCCTCAACATCGACGAGGTCATCCAGGTCATCCGGCAGAGCGACGACGCCGCCCAGGCCAAGCAGCGCCTCATGCAGATCTTCGAGCTGTCGGAGATCCAGGCGCAGTACATCCTGGACACCCCGCTCCGCCGCCTCACCCGGTACGACCGGCTCGAACTGGAGAAGGAGAAGGAGCAGCTCGCCAAGGAGATCGCCAGGCTGACCGCGATCCTGGAGTCGGAGCGCAAGCTCCGCGGCGTGGTGTCCAAGGAGCTGGGCGACGTCGCCAAGGAGTTCGACACCCCCCGGCGGACGGTCCTGCTGGAGTCCTCGGGCCAGACGACGGCGTCGGCCGTGCCGCTCGAGGTGGCGGACGACCCGTGCACGGTGCTGCTCTCGTCCACCGGCCTGATGGCCCGCACCCACGACGCGTCGCCCCTCCCGGACAGCGGCCCCCGCGCACAGCACGACGTGCTGACGTCGGTGGTGCCCGCGACGGCGCGCGGCCAGGTGGGCGCGGTGACGTCGCTGGGCCGGATGATCAGGATCGACGTCCTGGACCTGCCGACGCTGCCGCCGTCGGCGACGCCCCCGTCCCTGGCGGGCGGAGCACCCGTGGCCGAGTACGTCGACCTGGAACCGGACGAGACGGTCGTGGGCATCGCCGCCGTGGGCGAGGAGGGCGGCGGCCTGGCCCTCGGCACGGCGCACGGCGTGGTCAAGCGGGTGGTCCCCGACTTCCCGGCCAACCGCGACGAGTTCGAGGTCATCACCCTGAAGGAGGGCGACCGGGTCGTGGGCGCCGTCCAGCTGCTGTCCGACGACCAGCACCTGGTCTTCATCACGACCGACGCCCAGCTCCTGCACTACTCCGCGTCGCTCGTCCGCCCGCAGGGCCGGGCGGCGGGCGGCATGGCGGGCATCAAGCTGGGCGCCGGGGCGAGCGTCCTGTGGTTCGGCGCCCTGGAGCCTGACCGCGAGGCCCGCGTCATCACGGTCTCGGGTTCGTCCTCGGCGCTCCCGGGCACGCAGACGGGCGCGATCAAGGTGGCCGACTTCGCGGACTTCCCGTCCAAGGGCCGCGCGACGGGCGGCGTGCGCGCCCACCGCTTCCTGAAGGGCGAGGACGTCCTGCTGCAGGCGTGGGCGGCCCCGACCCCGCTCCGCGCGGCGGCCGCCAACGGCAAGCCGGCGATGCTGAACGCGACGCTGGGCCGCCGGGACGGCTCCGGCGAGAAGCTGGACAAGCCCATCGTCGCCATCAGCGGCCCGATAGGCCCCGCCCCCGAAGAAGACGAATCCCCCGAAGAATGACGCAAAGAGGCCCCGGCACCCCCGGGGCCTCTTTCACATGCCCGGCCGGACCCGGGCGTTGAGATCCGCGTTGCACCGCGCGATCCGCTCCGCCGCCTCGACGACGTCGCAGACCGGACGGCAGGCGCCGTCACCGTCCGGCAGCGCGACGCAGGCCGTCAGCGGATGACGTCGAAGACGTTCTTCTGGATGCCGTTGGAATATGCCTCGTGCTCGACGAGCCTGAGCTGCTGGGCGTCCTTGTCAGTGGAGCTGAACAGGCGCTTGCCCGCGCCGAGCAGCAGCGGGAACACGAGCAGGTGGTACCGGTCGATCAGACCGGCGTCCGACAGGGCATGGTTCAGGGCCGCGCTGCCGTGGAGGATGATCGGGCCGCCCTCGGTCTCCTTCAGCGCGGCGACCTCGTCGAGCGAGCGCAGGATCGTGGTCTCGCCCCAGTCCGCGACCAGATCGTCATCGGTGAGGGTGGTGGAGACGACGTACTTCGGCATCGCCTTGTAGCCGGTGAACTCCTCCATGGCGGGCCACACGGGGCTGAACACCTCGTAGCTGACCCGGCCTAGGAGCAGCGCGGTGGCCTCCTCCTGTTCCCGGCCCTTGATCTCGTACGCCTCGGGGACGAACTCGATGTCCTTGAAGGTCCAGCCGCTGTTCCGGTAGCCGGGCTCGCCGCCCGGCGCCTCCATGACGCCGTCGAGCGAGATGAAGGCGGTGCTGATCAGAGTGCGCATCTTGGTCTCCCTGGTGTCTCGCGGTACGGTCACAGCCTGCCCTGGACAAGAATATTTGTCAAGAACGATTCGATTGTCGGCAGCTCGGCGGTCGCGCCGACGGTCGCGCGCTTGACGAGGGCAGCTAATTCCATTAGCGTTTAGCTAACTTGATTAGCCATCGAGGGAGCATCATGACCGAGTTTCTGGCCGTCGACGGCGGCACCATCGCCTACGAGGTGGCGGGGTCGTCTGGCGGTCCTACCTCGACGTGGCCTACCCCGGCCGGAAGCCGGCCGACTGGGCCGAGCGGCTCGCCCTCATCGAGTCCCGGCTGCGCGAGCCCGGCCGGATGAAGGCCATGCAGGCCATGGGCAAGAGCGCCCCGACCGACGCCGGCGCGCAGCTCGGCAACGTCCGCTGCCCGGTCCTGGTCGTGATGGGCACGCAGGACCCCGACTGGGCCGACCCGCGCGCCGAGGGCGCCGCGGTCATCGGCGACCTGCCGTCCGGCCTCGGCCGCCTCGAGATGATCGACGGCGCCGGGCACTACCCGCACCACCAGTTCCCCGACCGGGTCGCCTCGCTCGTGCTCGACTTCCTTCACACGGACGCCGCCCGTGCCTAGGGCGGGCCTGGACGCGGCGGCGGTGGTCGCCGCCGGGGCCGCCCTCGCCGACGAGGTCGGCTTCGCCAACGTCACGATGGGCAAGCTGGCCGAGCGGCTGGGCGTGCGCACCCCGTCCCTCTACAAGCACGTGAAGGGCCAGGAAGACCTCAACCGGCGCATCGCGACCCTGGCGCTGGGCGAGACCGCCGAGGCCGTCGGCGACGCGGTCCAGGGCTACGCGGGGCGCGACGCCCTGGCGGCGGCGGCGCGCGCCTTCCGCGCCTTCGTCGTGGCCCACCCCGGCCGGTACGCCGCGACGATAGGGGTCGAACCGGAAGGACCGGACGATCCGCTGGCCACCGCAGGGCAGCGGCTGCTCCGCGCGTTCTCGGCCGTCCTGCGCGGCTACGAGATCAAGGAGGCCGATAGGAACCATGCCCTGCGCATGCTCCGCAGCCTCTTCCACGGCTTCGCCACGCTGGAGGCGGCGAACGGCTTTCAATGGAGCACCGACATCGACGAGAGCTTCGAGTGGCTCATCGACTTCGCCGACCGGGGCCTGCGCGGCCTTTGATCTCGGGGTGGCCGACCGCTTGGTCCTGGCACGGGGGTAATTACACCGCAGGATGACAGCGGTGGAATCACAGCGGGCTAGTTACGCCGGCGTGGTTTCGGCCTCGCGGGGGCGGGGCTGCAGGCCCTGCTCGGCGGCGGAGGCCAGGGCCTCCAGCAGGTCGGCCGGGCCGCCCGCGGCGTCGTCGTAGTGCCATGCGCGGATGATCTGCTCGCCTTCGGCGCCCGGGTTGAAGCGGCCCAGGGCGAAGCAGCCGGCCTTGGCCATGCGGACGATGACGCGGGAGCTCTCGTCCAGGTGCTCCACGTAGGCGGCCGCGTCGATGAGGCCGATCGCGGCGCGGACGTTGCGGGGGCCGGGACGGTCGATCCGCCATTGCGCGTACGGGCGCAGGTAGTCCGCGATCATGCAGGTTCTCAGCACGGTCCTCATCGTGGAGCCGCGAGGACACGCCAGTGCCCCGTTTGACCGACGCCTTGCCGGACGATGACCGATGATCAGCCGGTGAGGCCGTTCTTGTAGGCGTAGGTGACGGCCTGGGCCCGGTCGCGCAGGTTCGCCTTGGCGAACAGGTTGTTGATGTGCGTCTTCACGGTGGCCTCGGAGATGAACAGGTCCCGGGCGATCTCGGCGTTGGAGCGTCCCCGCGCGATGAGGGCGAGTACCTCCGCCTCACGGCGGGTGAGGCCGTCGGGCAGCCCGGCGCGGCGGGGGCGTTCGCCCGCGGCGACGGCCTCGACCAGGCGGAGCTGGACGGCCGGGTCGAGCTGGGACGCGCCGCCGCGGACGGCGGCGATGGCGCGGGCGATCTCGTCGGCGTCGGCGTCCTTGGTGAGGTAGCCGCGGGCCCCGGCGCGCAGGGCGGCGAAGATCGAGTCGTCGTCGGCGTAGGTGGTGAGGACGACGATCCCCACGTCCGGATGGGCCTCCTTGATGCGGCGTGTCGCCTCGACGCCGTCCATGCGCGGCATGCGCAGGTCCATCAGGACCACGTCGGGCTCCAGCTCGCCGACCATCGCGACCGCCTGCTCGCCGTCGCCGCAGGCGCCGGCGACCTCGATGCCGGGCAGCAGTTCGAGAAGGAGGACCAGGCCCTCGCGCACCACGGTCTGGTCGTCGACGACCAGGATTCTCGTCTTCACCGCGTCTCCCGTCACGCCGGCACCTGGAGGGACACCCGGAACCCCGCGCCGTCCGGTCCCGTGACCAGGGTTCCATCGATCAGCTCGGCGCGTTCCCGCATGCCGACGAGACCGTATCCGCCGCCGCTCACCTCGATGACCGACTCGGTGCCGCCGGTGTCGGTCACGTCCAGTTCCACCCGGTCGGGGAGGTAGCGCAAGGTGACCTGCGCGCGGGCGCCGGGTGCGTGCTTGCGGACGTTCGTGAGCGCTTCCTGAGCCGTGCGCACCACCGCCAGCCCCGCCTGGGGCGAGAGTTCGCGCGGGGCGCCCGTCACCTGCACGTCGCACGGGCGTCCTGTGCTGGCGTAGAACTCCTCGGCGAGCTCCGCCAGCGCCTCCCTGGGCTCCGGGATCTCCCCGCGGAGGGTGGCGAGGGCGCGCCTCGTCTCCTCCAGGCCGGAGCGGGCCAGGTTCCGCGCGCGCTCCACGCGGTCCAGGGCCTGGAGGCGGTCGCCGTCGCGGGAGAGCAGCAGCCTCGCGCCCTCCAGGTGGACGAGCTGCGCCGACAGGGAGTGGGCGAGGATGTCGTGGATCTCGCGGGCGATGTGCGAGCGTTCGGCGAGGACGGCGTTGGCCGCCTCGGCGCGGCGGGTGGCCTCCTGCGCGATGGCGCCCTGGCGGCTGGCGACGGCGCCGAGGGTGAGGCCGGCGAACGCCGACAGGAGGCCGAGGTCCGCCCCGCCCGGCCGGAGCGCCTCCCCCAGCGCGCCGACCGCCGCGATCGTCAGCACGCTGACCGCGACGCCCCACCGCAGCGGCAGCCGCATCAGCAGCACCCAGAGGCCCGCCATGCAGAAGAAGAACCCGCCGCCGGCATGCGGCGCGATCGCGTACAGCGCCATCCCCGCCGCCACGGCCAGCAGCAGCAGGACGATCCCGGGCCCCCGCCACGGCGAGCCCTTCTGCCGCCCGAGCACGATGCCCGCCCCAAGCAGCGCGAACATCACCGCGTTCAGGACGACCATGGCCAGGCCGACGCCGTGCAGCGCGGGGGCCGGGTCAGCGAGCAGCAGCCCCCGGACGTACGCGATGAGGCCCCACGCCACCAGCATGCCGACGATGAGCAGCCGGACGAACCGCTCCCGTCCCGTGTCCTCGCACTTCACGGTCCGACGTTAACCTGTGCGGCGCCGCGCGCCCGGCGGCCGACGACGAGGCCCTGCACGAGCAGCGTCACGGCGAGGAACAGCAGGACGCCGCCGGCGGCCGGTTTGATCCCCGCCGCGTACCCGGCGGCGACGAACGCCGCCCGGATCGCGATCGACACGAGCCAGGCCGCGAGCGTCCAGCCGGTGCCGCGCCGCCACAGCGTCCCGTCGCCCGCGCGCCACACCCGGATCGTGACCGCGCGCAGCACGCCGAGGCCGACGGCGGCGACGGCCTCCCCCGCCACCAGGGCGGCGCTCAGCGCGAGATGCCCGCGGTCGATCAGCCCGCCCTGCGCCAGGGCCACCACGGCGAGGACGAGCGGCACGGTGTACATCCGGCGTTCGTCGACGGAACACGTCCGCAGCTGCCGGTACAGGACGAGGGCCACCACAGCGGCGGCGAGCAGAACGTTGTCGAGCGTGTTCATGCCCCGACGCTAGAAGCCGGCGGCCGTGCAGCGGATCGGCATGCGGCTGGACATCCCGCTCTCCACCCCCGGGTGGACGCCCTCCCGGCCCCGGCCCGAGGCGCCGGAGCCGCGGACGCTCAGGCGTCGATGCGCTCCACGTCGAGTTCGGTGGCGCCGGCGGTGATGAAGGCGCGGCGGGGGGCGACCTCGCTGCCCATCAGCAGCTCGAACACCTTCGCCGCCTCCTCGGCGTCCTCGATGCGGACGCGCCGCAGCACCCGGTGGCGCGGGTCGAGGGTGGTCTCCGCGAGCTGGTCGGCGTCCATCTCACCGAGGCCCTTGTAGCGCTGGATCGGCTCCTTCCACCGCTGGCCCTTGCGCTCCAGCTCGACGAGCCGTTTGCGCAGCTCGGCGTCGGAGTAGGTGTAGATGTACTTGTCCTGGCCCTTCTTCGGCTTGATCAGCTCGATGCGGTGCAGCGGCGGGACGGCGGAGTAGACCCGCCCGGCCTCCAGCATCGGGCGCATGTAGCGGTGGAAGAGGGTGAGCAGCAGGGTGCGGATGTGCGCGCCGTCGACATCGGCGTCGGCGAGGATCACCACGCGGCCGTAGCGGGCCGCCTCGACGTCGAACGTGCGGCCGGAGCCGGCGCCGATCACCTGGATGATCGCGGCGCACTCGGCGTTCTTGAGCACGTCCGCGACGGACGCCTTCTGCACGTTGAGGATCTTGCCGCGGATCGGCAGCAGCGCCTGGAACTCGGAGTTGCGGGCGAGCTTGGCGGTGCCGAGCGCCGAGTCGCCCTCGACGATGAACAGCTCGCTGCGGTCGTCGGTGGTGCGGCAGTCGACGAGCTTGGCCGGCAGCGCCGAGTTCTCCAGGGCGTTCTTTCGCCGCTGGTTGTCGCGCTGGGTGCGGGCCGCGATGCGGGTCTTGGCGGCGCCGACGACCTTCTCCAGGACGGCGCGGAGCGCCTGCTTCTGCCCGCGCGGCGGGTTCTCGAAGATCGCGCGCAGCTCCCGCATGACCACCTGGGACACGATGCGGGTGGCGGCGGACGTGCCGAGGACCTCCTTGGTCTGGCCCTCGAACTGCGGCTCGGGCAGCCGGACCGTCACCACCGCGGTGAGGCCCTCCAGGACGTCCTCCTTGATGACGTCCTCGTCGCCGTTCTTCAGCAGCTTCACCGCGCGGAGCTGCTCGTTCAGCACCTTGACCACCGCGCGGTCGAAGCCGCGCAGGTGGGTGCCGCCCTTCGGGGTGGCGATCACGTTGACGAACGACTTGGTGATCGTGTCGTAGCCGGTGCCCCAGCGCAGCGCGACGTCCACCTCCAGGTCGCGTTCGACGTCGGTCGGGGTCAGGTGGCCCTGGTCGTCGAGGACGGGGACGGTCTCGGTGAAGTGGCCGCGCCCCTGGATCCGCAGCACGTCGATGATCGGCGCGTCCTTGGCCAGATAGGTGCAGAACTCGCTGATGCCGCCGTCGAACCGGAACGTCTCCTCGACGACCTCCTCGCCGCGCTCGTCGCGGACGTCGATGGTGAGGCCGGGGATGAGGAACGCGGTCTGCCGCATCCGGTCGAGGACGAGCTGCTGGTCGACCTCGGCGTCCTTCAGGAAGATCTGCGGGTCGGGCCAGAAGCGGACCCGCGTGCCGGTGACCTTCTTGGCGACCTTGCGCACCTTGCGCAGGCCCGACTTCTTCCTGAACCGGGCGTTCGGGCGCCCGTCGTCGGCGAACTCGCCGGGCAGGCCGCGCCGGAAGCTGATCGCGTGGGTGTGGCCGTCGCGGTCGACCTCGACGTCCAGCCGCGCGGACAGCGCGTTGACCACGGACGCCCCCACGCCGTGGAGCCCGCCGGACGCGGTGTAGGAGACGCCGCCGAACTTGCCACCCGCGTGCAGCCGCGTCATGACCAGCTCGACGCCGGGCAGCCCGGTCTTCGGCTCCAGGTCGACGGGGATGCCGCGGCCGTTGTCGCCCACCTCGAAGGAACCGTCGGCGCGGAGCGTCACACTGATGTGGGTGCAGTAGCCGGCGAGGGCCTCGTCGACGCAGTTGTCGACGATCTCCCACAGGCAGTGGGCGAGGCCCCTGCTGTCGGTCGACCCGACGTACATGCCGGGCCGTTTCCGGACGGCCTCCAGCCCCTCCAGCACCGACAGGTGCCGGGCGGAGTAGCCGTGCGGGTCTTCGGTCGTCGGTTCGGCGGTCGCGGCGGTCAACGTGCGTGCGCTCCTCGGGGGTAGGACGGACGGCAGCAGGGTACCCCCGACCACCGACAATCCGCCGAAAGGCTCGCCGCCGCGGGCGTTCCGCGCGTCCGCGCGGCGGCCCGGGGACTCGTTCGCAGGACTACCCGGACCTCGACTTCTAGACCTTAACGTCCACCTTTAGGTGGGTGTGCGGGCTCTGCCGGACTGCTTAGGGTTCGTTGCATGGTGCAAACGATCGAGGTCTCGGGCCTCCGTAAACGCTACGGAGACGTCCAGGCCGTGGACGGGGTGACGTTCGAGGTCGAGGAGGGCGAGTTCTTCGGCATCCTCGGCCCGAACGGCGCGGGCAAGACGACGACGCTGGAGATCATCGAAGGGCTGCGGCAGGCCGACGCGGGCGACGTCGCGGTGCTGGGGGCCTCCCCGTGGCCGCGCAACCCGAAGCTGCTGCCCAGGATCGGCGTCCAGCTCCAGGCTTCGTCGTTCTTCGAGCGGCTGACCACCCGCGAGCAGCTGCAGACGTTCGGCTCCCTCTACGGCGTCCCCGCCAAGAAGGCCGACGCGATGATGGAGCTGGTCGGGCTGGGCGACAAGGCCGACGTCCGGGTGGAGAAGCTGTCCGGCGGCCAGGCGCAGCGCCTGTCCATCGCGTGCGCGCTCGTGCACGACCCGGAGCTCGTGTTCCTGGACGAGCCGACCGCCGCGCTCGACCCGCAGGCCCGCCGCAACCTCTGGGACCTGCTGCGGCAGATCAGCACGGAGGGCCGCACGGTCGTGCTGACCACGCACTACATGGACGAGGCGGAGATCCTCTGCGACCGCGTCGCCATCATGGACTCGGGCAGGATCCTGCGGCTCGGCCCGCCGGCGGTGCTGGTGCGGGGCCTGGACGCGCCGGCCAGGATCAGCGTCGCGAGCGGCGTGCTGGACGTGACGGACGCGCGGCTGCTGCCCGGCGCGGACGAGGCCGCCGACGACGGCGTCTCGCTGACCATCACCACCCGCGACCCGTCGGCCGTGGTCGCGGCGATGGCGGCCAAGGACGCCCTCGACGGCGTGCAGATCCGCGGCGCGACCCTGGAGGACGTCTTCCTCGAGCTCACCGGACGGGAGTACAGGGCGTGAGCACGTTCGAGAGCTTCAAGAGCCTGTCCAGGGCCATGTACCTGGGCTTCAAGCGGGACCGGACCGCGCTGTTCTTCACCATCCTGTTCCCCCTGATGTTCCTGCTGATCTTCGGCGGGATCTTCGGGCACCAGACGACGTCCAAGGTGAAGGTGCTGCAGATCGGCAAGGCGCCGGTCCTGGAGCAGGCCGTCGCGCAGGGCGGCGAGGAGGTCGGCAAGGTCATGAAGGTGACCAGGACGTCCGACCGCGCCGCCGCCCTGCGCAAGGTCGAGAAGGGCGACGCGGACGCGGCCGTCGAGCAGCGCGGCAACCAGCTGGTCGTCCACTACTCCGCCGCCGACCAGGTCAAGTCGGGGACGGTGCGGGGGCTGATGGACTCCATCGTGCAGTCGGCGAACCAGGCGGCCACCGGCAAGCCGCCCGCCTACACGATGTCCGCCCAGCAGGTGGAGGACGACTCGCTCAAGGCCATCCAGTTCTTCACCCCCAGCCTGCTGGGCTGGGCGCTGGCGTCGGCCGGCGTCTTCGGGGCCTCCCAGACGCTGGTGACGTGGCGGACCAAGGGCATCTTGCGGCGGCTCCAGCTCTCCCCCGCCCCGATACCCACCGTGTTCGCGGCGCGGGTCGCGGTCAGCCTCGCCATCGCGCTCGTGCAGTTCGTGCTGTTCGTGGTCGTGGCCCAGCTCCCGATGTTCGGGTTGCAGCTGAGCGGCGCCTGGTGGATGGCCATACCGATGGTGATCGCGGGCGTGCTCGCCTTCCTCGCCATCGGGATGCTGATCGGCGCGTGGGCCAAGACGCAGGAGACCGCTCAGGCGGTGACGCAGCTCATCGTCCTGCCGATGGCGTTCCTGGGCGGCTCCTTCTTCCCCTTGGACGCGGCACCGGGCTGGATGAAGACGCTGTCCTACATCTTCCCGCTTCGGTATCTGAACGAGGGGATGCTCAACGTGATGGGACGCGGTCTCGGCCCTATGTCCGCGGTGCCGCAAATCGGCATCCTGTTGGGCGTCGCGTTGGTCGGCGCGCTCATCGCCGTGCGCCTGTTCCGGTGGGAGGCCGCCTAATGTGACCTCGGTCACTTATTGGGCCATTCTGCTGTGGGCGTACGAAGAACCAGGTTGGGAACGTCAACGTCGGGTTAGATGTTGTCCTAAGTACCGACCCCGAGCATGAGGAAGGTGCCGTGACTGGAGCCCTTGCCCCAACCAAGCCGCTGACCGTCGCCGACCGATGCGACCGCTGCGGCGCCCAGGCCTACGTCCGTGCAGTCCTTGTAGGCGGCGGCGACCTTCTGTTCTGCGCCCACCACGGACGCAAGTACGCAGAAGCGCTGCGCGCCAACGGGGCCGACATTCAGGACGAGACCGACCGGCTCAACGAGACCCCGGCCACCGCACGTGACGACGAGCGGTAGATCAACATAGAAATCCCCGGAACGGCGGTCACCGGACACGGTGGCCGCCGTTCGCATATCCGGCGCCCGACCGCCATCGGCTATCACTCCGGAAAGTGATGAAGCCATTACGGACCGTGGTTGCATTCGTGCGCGCCGGTGAGTCAGCTCACCAGATCGATGCACTACTCACCCCGTGGTGACATTTTTCACTCGATAGTGATAGCCGCCCGCCGGCGCAAAGCCCTCGGCCTCGTACAACGCACGCGCCGGGGCGTTCCGCTCGACGACGACCAGGTACGCGCGCTCGCATCCCTGCTCGCGTCCCCAGCCGAGGAGCGCCCGCAGGACGCGCCGTCCCAGACCGCGCCTGCGCGCCTCCGGCGCGACGGCCATGGCATAGACGCCGAGCCACTCCCCCTGGGGAACGCCGCGGCCCACGGCGACGCCGTCCAGCGACGCGTACGCCGCGGGTACCCCGGTCAGGATCTTCTCGGCCATCGGCAGTTGGTGGTCGTACCGGCCGTCGACCGACCACCACAGGTCGAGCCACTCGCCGGACGGCGCCAAGGCGATCTCCACGCCGTCACGCTCGTAGGGGCCGGTCAGGTCCGTCTCCATGGCCATCGTCGGATCGACCAGTTCGTAGCCCCTGGCTTCCAGGAGCCCATCGAGACCTTCGGGGCGCGCTTGGGCGTCCACCGAGAACACGGTCGGGAGGCCCAGTTCGGTGTAGAAGCGCTCCGCCCGCTCCAGGGCGACATCCACGTCGCCTGGGTCGTCCATGGGCAGGACGGAGTTGGCCCGCTTGGTCACCCCGCCGGCATGGCGCAGCAGCCAGCCCCCAATATCCTGGGTGGACGGCGCGGGCCATGCACCGGCGACGAGTTCGCCCAACCGCGTTCCCAGTACCCGCGTCATCTGTCACCGCTTTCGGGGGGATCGTGCACATCCTGCTGCCGCCGTCGGAGAAGAAGGCTACCGGCGGGGACGGGCCGCCCCTCGACCTGGCCTCGCTGAGCTTCCCCGAGCTGAACCCGGTGCGGAAGCGCGTCCTGTCGGCCCTGGCCAAGGCGAGCCGGCGGGCCGACGCGCCCGAGATCCTCGCCTTGCCGCCCGGCCAGGCGGACGAGGCGCTCGCCCGCAACAAGGCGCTGGCCAAGGCGCCCACGCTGCCGGTCTCCAGGCTCTACACCGGCGTCCTCTACGACAACCTCGACCTCCCGGACCTGGACGCCGAGGCCGCCGCCGCTCAGCTGATCGTCTTCTCGGGCCTGTGGGGCGCGCTGAGGCTCACCGACCGCGTCCCGCCCTACCGGCTGGCCATGTCGGTGTCGCTGCCGCCCCTCGGCCGCCTGGGCACGCTGTGGCGTCCCGCGATGCGCAAGGCGCTCCGGCCGGACGGCGACCTCGTCGTCGACATGCGCTCCGGCCCCTACGCGGCCGCGTGGAAGGCGCCCCAGCCGGCCGTCGCCGTCCGCGTGTTCCGCGAGCGGCTCGCCGGCGGCTCCCCCGAACGCGCGGTCGTCAGCCACATGGCCAAGGCCACCCGGGGCAAGATCGCGCACGACCTCCTCAAGGCGGGCGCGGCGCCGCGGACCCCCGAGGAACTCCTGAAGGCCGTGGCCGATCTCGGCCACACCGTCGAGCTCAACGGCGCCAACCTCGACGTCATCCTCCACGACTGACGCCCGGCACGGGCCGCGCGGTGAAGCGCGGAAAGGGTGAACCGGCCGCGTACGCGAACAGGGCCCCGCGTAACGCGGAGCCCTGTTCCTCGCCGTGTCGCGGGCCAGGTCAGTCCAGGTAGTCGCGGAGGACCTGGGACCGGGACGGGTGGCGCAGCTTCGACATGGTCTTGGACTCGATCTGGCGGATGCGCTCGCGGGTCACCCCGTACACCTTGCCGATCTCGTCCAGGGTCTTCGGCTGGCCGTCGGTGAGGCCGAACCGCATCGACACCACGCCGGCCTCGCGCTCGCTGAGCGTGTCCAGGACGGAGTGGAGCTGCTCCTGCAGGAGCGTGAAGCTGACCGCGTCGGCCGGGACGATGGCCTCGGAGTCTTCGATGAGGTCGCCGAACTCGCTGTCGCCGTCCTCGCCGAGCGGCGTGTGCAGGGAGATGGGCTCGCGGCCGTACTTCTGGACCTCGACGACCTTCTCCGGGGTCATGTCGAGTTCCTTGGCCAGCTCCTCCGGGGTGGGCTCGCGGCCCAGGT
>NZ_JBIQHY010000136.1:0-18108 GCF_044508335.1 Actinomadura sp. | reverse complement strand
TCAATCCCAGTATCGCCCACTTCGCAACTGGGAGTGGTGCGCTCGGAGCTTTGAGCTCCTTCGCCGCCACTCCCTTGTTGTATTCATCCAAATGGCGACCCCTCGGTGTGGGGGCTCCGGCCCGCTCCCCCTCCCGGCTCGCGCTTCATGGGCCTCGCTCAACCCCGCGCCCGGGCCAGCACAGTGGGGACGTCAGCGCCTCGTGCCGGAGCCCGGCACCCGCTCTCTCGCCGGAGGCGGCACCCGCTCGGGCGGCCGTCCCCGAACTCGCCCGCAGCGCGGCATCGCCGCGTACGAGTGCCTGCAAGGCACCCCGCCAGATCGGTCAGGTGTCGCAGCCTACGCCGTCGCCGTCTCGGTCCAGGTCGTAGATGTCATTGCCCACCACGCGGACCGGGCCCCGGACGTAGCGGGGGCCGTTGCCGCTGCCGCCCGCGCAGTCGACGTCGCTCGCTATCGGAACGCAGGCGCCGCTGTAGTTCGGGTCGCAGTTGCTCGCGCGCTTGGTGCCGACCGCGATGACGCGCGTCACCGGGGCCCTGGTGGTCTTTTCGCTGATCAATTTCCGGGAGGTCTCCGCGCCATTGGTGTAAGTGACCTCGTAGGTCAGCTTCTTGACGCCCGCGACGCCGCGCCGGCGGATCTCGGTCTTGCCGGCGGCCAGCGCCGGGTCCTTTACCTTCCGGGTTTTGTAAGGGATCTTGCGCGTCGCCGTGACCGTGCGCGTCTCGACCGTCGGCGACCCCGTCGGGGACGCCGACGGGGTCGGACTCGCGCTGGTGGGCGTGCTGGACGCCGCGGATTCGGTGGGCTGAGCCTCCGGGTCGCAGGCGGCCAGCAGGAGAAGGCCGCATGCCGATAATGCCACGAAAGTGCGCCTCATATTTCCCCCTTTGCTGGAGGAAATCGTGCCTTTCACTAGTTAGCGGGTCAATGTAGCGGCCGTATTCGGTCAGGGCGCCTGTGCGCCGGTCAGCAGGGAGCGGTGCTGCTCCATCAGGTCGGTGATCGGGCGCGGCGGGCGGCCGGTCAGGCGCTGGACCGTGTCGGTGAGGGGCTCGCCCCAGCCGGCGCGGAGCGCGACGCCGAAGGAGACGATCATGCCGCGGACGTCGTCGGGGACGCCCGCCTCGCGCAGGCCCGCCTCGAAGGACGCGTCGTCCACGCTCTGGTAGGCGACCGGGCGGCCGGATACCTCGGCCGCGAGGGCGGTGAGGTCGGCGAAGCTGAGCAGTTCGGGCCCGGTGACGTCGTAGGTCCGGCCCTCGTGGCCGGACGACGTCAGCACCGCGGCGGCCACGGCGGCGCAGTCGTCGCGGTGGACGAAGGCGCCGCGGGCGTGGTCGGTGTTGTCGACCAGGACGCCGCGGGCGATCGCGGGCGGGAGGATCTGGGTGACCGGCGTCTCCGCGTACAGGCCGTTGCGCAGGTAGGTGACGTCCAGGCCGGAGGCGTCCAGCAGCTCGTGGGTGCGCAGGTGGTCCGGGACGACCGTGGACGGGCAGGCGGGGTCGACCATGATGTAGGAGGTGTAGACGATGTGCCGCACGCCCGCCCGCTTCGCCGCGTCGATGGCGTTCCGGTGCTGGGTGACGCGGTGGCCGAGCTCGTGCAGGCTGACCATGAAGAGCCGGTCGCCGCCCGCGAACGCGGCGGGCAGCGACTCCGGGCGGTCGTAGTCGCCGTACCGGACGGCCACGCCCCGGTCCGCGAACTCGGCGAGCGCGTCCGGATTCCTGCTGACCAGGATGACGTCATCGGGCGGCACCTTTTCCAGCGCGTATTTCGCGGTCGCGCGGGCGAGCTGTCCCGACGCACTGGCTATGACGATCCTCATCACGTTCCTCGATCAGTCGATTACGGAAGGCGAATTGCCGCGAGGGCGCTGGATCAAACTAAACTACGGAGCCTCGCCTGCGCCAGGGAGCTTGGAGGTCCAGCGACGTGTCACCGCCCGAGGCTTCGCGTCCGCTCATCGACGCCGCCCATCCGTCGTCCGCGCGGGTCTATGATTATCTGCTGGGCGGAAAGGACAACTTCGCCGCCGACCGGATCGCGGCCGCGAAGATCGAGGAGACTTTTCCGGCGATCCGCGTGGGGGCCCGGGAGAACCGGCGGTTCCTGCTGCGCGGTGTCCGGTATCTCGCCGCCGAGGTCGGAATTCGGCAATTCCTCGACATCGGCACCGGCATTCCCACGTCGCCGAACTTGCACGAGGTCGTGCAGGGCATCACGCCGGCCGCGCGCATCGCCTACGTCGACAACGACCCCGTCGTGCTGGCGCACGCGCGCGCCCTGATGGTGTCCGATCCGCGGGGCAAGGTCGGCTACCTCGACGCCGACGTCCGGCGGCCGGCGGCCATCGTCGGCAGCCGCCTCATCCGGGAGGTGCTGGACTTCGGCGAGCCGATCGCCCTGGTGCTGAGCGCCATCCTGCACTTCATCCCGGACGAGGAGGGGCCGGCGGAGATCGTCCGCACCTTCGTCGACGCCCTGCCGGCGGGCAGCTACGTGCTCGCCACCCATGTGACGCCGGAGCACGAGCCGCGGCTGCGGCCCGCGTCGGCCGGATACCGGGAGGACGGCGTCCGCACGCAGCCCCGCACCGCCGCCGAGTTCGAGCGGCTCGTCTTCACGCGGCAGGGCCTGCGGCTCGTCGAGCCCGGCGTGGTCCTGGTGTCGGAGTGGCGCCGCGACCCCGGCGACCCGCCCGCACCCAGCCCCGCGGAGGTCTCCGCCTACGGCGGCCTCGCCGTGAAGGGCTGACGCGAGAAGCCCGGGCCGCCGGGCCCGGGCTTCCGCGCGCCGGACGTCAGGTCACCTGCGCGTCGAAGGCCCGCAGGGCCTCCGTCACCGGCTGGAAGAAGGTGACGCCGCCGGTCCGGCAGTCGCCCGAGCCTCCGGAGGTGAGGCCGAGGGCGGTCGTGCCGGCGAAGAGCGGGCCGCCGCTGTCGCCCGGCTCGGCGCAGACGTTGGTCTGGATCATGCCGGTGACGGTGCCCTCGGCGAAGTTCACCGTGGCGTTGGTGGCGAGGACGCGCCCGGTGTGGACGCCGGTGGTGCTGCCGCTGCGGGCGACGCGCTGCCCGACGACGGCTTCGGCCGCCTGCGTGATGTCGCGCGCCTGCCCGTTGTAGAGGTTGACCGCGCCCGCGCCCGCGGCGCCGCGCTGCACTTGGACGAGCGCGAAGTCGTTGCCCGGGAAGCTGCTCTGCACGGTGGTGCCGAGCGGCCGGGCGCCCTGCGCGTCGGCGGTCCAGTTCCGCACGGCGTTGCCGCAGTGCCCGGCGGTGAGGAAGAAGTCCTGCCGGCCGCGCCGGACGTTGAAGCCCAGCGAGCAGCGGGCGCCCTGCCCGAAGATGGCATCGCCGCCGAGGGCGAGGGTGTGCAGCCGGCCGGGGAAGCGGACCATCCGGACCGCCGTGCCCATCTGCCGGGCGGTGCGCTGGACGGCGGCCATCCGGGCGCCGGTGACCGAGGAGTCCGTCCACACGGTGACCTTGGACGTGGCGGGGTCGACGGCCCAGCCGGTGCCGGGGATGTCGGCGAAGGAGCTGCGCAGCGTGGCGGTGACCCGGCGCAGCTCGGCCGGGCTCCGCCGCGTCATCTTGGGGACGGCGCCCGCGGCGCGGACCGTGGCGGCGTCGGCTTCGTTGGTGACGGTGACGACGGGCCGTCCCGCCGAGTCGATGTAGGCGCCGGTCGTGCGGTCGCCGAGGCGGTGGGCGAGCCGGGCGGCGGTGGCGGCGGCCTGCCCGGTGACGGCCTCCCCCGGCGCGGTCTGCCCGGCGGGCGCCTGCCGCCCGGCCTGGGCGTCGCCGGCGAGGCTCGCCTGCTTGCCGCCGGCCCCCGACTCGGCATGGACCACGTACAGCGCGCCGGCCAGGAGCCCGGCGGACCCGGCGACGGCCGCGGTCGTCGTGACCGCGGTGCGCAGCCGGCTGTTCCTCACGCTCATGAACCCTCCCGGGGGCGTCGATCTTCGCGTGGGGATACGCGCCCCGCCGGGACGGAGTTCAATCCCCGCGGGCGGCTCCGGCGGGGGTTCTCCGCCGCGCCGGGCCCCCGGGCGGCGCACGGCGCCCTTGACGGCCTAGATAATCCACGCTTTAAATCATGCTGTGAAATAACGCGTGATCTGAGGGGCCCCCGCACACCACCCCACCCCGAAGGAGATGCGCATGCATCCCGTCCCACCCCACGCCCCGGCCAGAAGAGCCTGGCCGGCGGGCGTCTTCGCGCTGCTGCTCGCCATCGCGCTCGCCGTCCCCGCCGGACGCGCCGCCGCGGCGGCGTGCGGCTCGGCGGACGCGGCGCTGAACCGGCCCGCGACCGCCTCCTCCACCGAGAACGGCTCCTTCCCCGCCTCCGCCGCCGTCGACGGCGACCCCGCCACCCGCTGGTCCAGCGCCTTCAGCGACCCCCAATGGCTCCAAATCGACCTCGGCTCCGACCAGGACATCTGCCAAGTCGTCCTCAACTGGGAAACCGCCTACGCCACCGCCTTCCAAATCCAGGTCTCCGACAACGCCGCCAACTGGACCACCATCTACTCCACCACCAACGCCACCGGCGGAAACCAGACCCTCAACATCACCGGCAACGGCCGCTACATCCGCATGTACGGCACCGCCCGCGCCACCCAATGGGGCTACTCGCTGTGGACGTTCGGGGTGCACACGACAGGGTCGACCACGCCGCCCGGGGGCGGCGACCTCGGGCCGAACGTGATCGTGTTCGACCCGTCGATGAGCGCGTCCGACGTCCAGGCCCGGCTCGACGCGGTCTTCCGCGAGCAGGAGAGCAACCAGTTCGGGACGTCCCGGTACGCGCTGCTGTTCAAGCCCGGCAGCTACAACGTCAACGCGAACATCGGGTTCTACACCTCGATCGCCGGTCTCGGCCGCGACCCCGATGACGTCACCCTCAACGGCGTCACGGTGGACGCCGGATGGTTCGGCGGCAACGCCACGCAGAACTTCTGGCGGTCCGCGGAGAACCTGGCGGTCAGCCCGCCCGGCGGGACGAACCAGTGGGCGGTCTCCCAGGCCGCGCCGTTCCGCCGCATCCACGTCCGCGGCAACCTGAACCTCGCGCCCACCGGGTACGGCTGGGCGAGCGGCGGCTACATCGCCGACTCCAAGGTCGACGGCCAGGTGCAGCCATACTCGCAGCAGCAGTGGCTGACGCGGGACAGCCACATCGGCGGCAACCTCAACGGCGTGTGGAACATGGTGTTCTCCGGCGTCGAGGGCGCGCCCGCGCAGAGCTTCCCGAACCCGCCGTACACGACGCTCGACACCAGCCCGGTGACCCGGGAGAAGCCGTACCTGTACGTCGACTCGGGCGGCGCGTACCGGGTGTTCGTCCCGGCGCTGCGGCGGAACTCGCGCGGGACGACCTGGTCGGGCGGCTCGACGCCCGGGTCGTCGATCCCGCTGTCGCAGTTCTACGTGGCCAAGCCGGGCGACTCGGCCGCCACCATCAACGCCGCGCTGGGCCAGGGGCTCAACCTGCTGTTCACGCCCGGCGTCTACCACCTGGGCCAGACGATCAACGTGACGCGGCCGGACACCGTCGTGCTGGGCATCGGGTACCCGACGCTCATCCCCGACAACGGCGTCACCGCGATGGCGGTCGCCGACGTGAGCGGCGTCAAGCTGGCCGGGATCCTCTTCGACGCCGGGCCGGTGAACTCGCCCGTGCTGCTGCGGCTCGGGCCGGACGGCGCGGGCGCCGACCACGCGGGCGACCCGTCATCGGTGCAGGACGTCTTCTTCCGGATCGGCGGAGCCGGCGCGGGCAAGGCGTCCAAGAGCCTGGTCGTCAACAGCGACGACGTCCTGCTCGACCACATCTGGGCGTGGCGCGCCGACCACGGCTCCGGGGTCGGCTGGACGGTCAACACCGCCGACAACGGGGTGATCGTCAACGGCGACGACGTCACCGCGTACGGGCTGTTCGTCGAGCACTACCAGAAGTACCAGGTGGTGTGGAACGGCGACCGCGGCAAGACGATCTTCTTCCAGAACGAGATGCCGTACGACCCGCCGAACCAGTCGGCCTGGCGGAGCGACTCGCCGGACGGCTACGCCGCCTACAAGGTCGCCGACTCGGTCACCGCCCACGAGGGCTGGGGCCTCGGCAGCTACTGCTACTTCAACGTCGACCCGTCGATCGTGGCCGCGCGCGGCTTCGAGGTGCCGAACCGCTCCGGCGTCCGGTTCCACGACGTGCTGACGGTGTCGCTGGGCGGCAACGGCACGATCCGCCACGTCATCAACGACACCGGCCCGGAGGCGTCCGGCACGGACACCGTCCCGGCCAACGTGGTCAGCTTCCCCTGATCCGCGGCTGACCCGCCCTGCGGGCCCGCGGTCGGCGGGCCCGCGGGGCACCGTCTCCCGCCCCACCCCCTCGAACATGGAGATGTCCATGAAGCTCCCCTCGGCGATGGCCGCCCTGCTGCTCCTGCTCCCCGCGTCCCTGGCGCTGACGGCCCCGGCCGGCGCGGCGGAATGCGGTTCAGGGGACGCGGCGCTGAACCGGCCCGCGACCGCCTCCTCCACCGAGAACGGCTCCTTCCCCGCCTCCGCCGCCGTCGACGGCGACCCCGCCACCCGCTGGTCCAGCGCCTTCAGCGACCCCCAATGGCTCCAAATCGACCTCGGCTCCGACCAGGACATCTGCCAAGTCGTCCTCAACTGGGAAACCGCCTACGCCACCGCCTTCCAAATCCAGGTCTCCGACAACGCCGCCAACTGGACCACCATCTACTCCACCACCAACGCCACCGGCGGAAACCAGACCCTCAACATCACCGGCAACGGCCGCTACATCCGCATGTACGGCACCGCCCGCGCCACCCAATGGGGCTACTCGCTGTGGACGTTCGGGGTGCACACGACAGGGTCGACCACGCCGCCGACCGATGACGACTTCTGGGGCGACACGTCCGGCATCCCGCCGGCGCAGAACGTCCTCACGGTGAAGGTCCTCAACCGGACGAACGGGAAGTACCCCGACAGCCAGGTGTACTGGAGCTTCAACGGGCAGACCCACTCCATCGCCGAGCAGCCCTACCTGGACATGCCGGTCAACTCCGCGGGCCGCATGTACTTCTACCTCGGCTCGCCGAACAGCCGCTACCAGGACTTCATCGAGTTCACGGTCGGCGCCGACGCGTTCAACGGCAACACCACCAGGGTCGACGGGTTCGGCCTGAAGCTCGCCCTGCGGCTGCACGCCCACGACGGCTACGACGTGTCCGTCGGCGAGGACCGGGCCACGTTCGCCGAGGACCGCTCGGCCACCTTCCAGCGGTTCGCCGACGAGGTCCCGGCCGAGTTCGACTCCCTCGCCACCGTCGAGGCCCCGTACCGGATCCCGGCGCCCGGCAACGCGCCGGCGTTCCAGCCGGGCGGCGCGCACGCCGACTACTTCACCGGCTACGCCGCGTCCGTCGGCGTCCCGGCCACCACGCAGGAGGTCACCGGCTGCTCGGGGCCGCTCCGGGAGGACCCCGCCAGGTGCTCGGCGATCAACCGGCACGTGGCGCAGCTGCCGCAGTCGCAGTGGTCCGACCCGTCGCTGTTCTACCGGGCCGCGCCGGCGAACTACTACGCCAAGTTCTGGCACGACCACGGGATCGGGCACCGCGCCTACGGCTTCCCCTACGACGACTACGCCGACCAGTCCTCGTTCGTGTCCCACGGCGACCCGCAGTGGCTGCTCGTCGCCGTCGGCTGGTAGCCGGAGGTTCCGATGACCGCAGTGCAGCGGCTCACCAGCACCGTCGCGTTGTTAGCGGTGCTCGCCGCGCTCCTGGCCGTCCCCGCGCGGACGGCCCGCGCGGCGACGCTGCTCTCCCTGGGCCGTCCCGCGACGGCGTCGTCCACCGAGAGCGCCGCCTTCCCCGCGGCCGCGGCGGTGGACGGCGACACCGGCACCCGCTGGTCCAGCGCGTTCAGCGACCCGCAGTGGGTGCGGATCGACCTGGGCGAGAGCAAGAGCATCAGCCAGGTCGTGCTGAACTGGGAGACGGCCTACGCGACCGCCTTCCAGATCCAGGTCTCCGGCAACGGCTCGGACTGGACGACCGTCTACTCCACCACGGCCGGCACGGGCGGAACCCAGACGCTGGACGTCACCGGTAGCGGCCGCTACATCCGCATGTACGGGACGGCCCGCGCCACCGGCTACGGGTACTCCCTGTGGGAGTTCTCGGTGTACGGCGGCGACGGGACCGAGCCGCCGCCGCCCGGGGACACGCCCATCTCGGCGTTCAAGAAGGTGTCGGCCTCCTCCTGGGAGGGCGGCAACGCCCCGGCGGCGGCGCTGGACGGCCGCACCACCACCCGCTGGTCGAGCGAGTTCAGCGACGACCAATGGCTCCGGGTCGACCTCGGCGGCACCGCCGCGGTCACCGGCGTGACGCTCGTGTGGGAGGCGGCCTACGCGACCGGCTACCGCATCGAAATGTCCGACGACGGGACGTCCTGGACGACGATCTACTCCACGACCACCGGCAAGGGAGGCACGGAGAAACTCGGCATCACGGGCAGGGGACGCTACATCCGGTTCACCGGGACGAAGCGGGCGACCGGCTACGGGTACTCGATGTGGGAGTTCCAGGTCTTCGGCAGCGTCGACTCCTCGTCCAGCACTCCCCCGCTGCTGTCGCCGCCGACGAAGGCGCCGGGGACGACCGGCCAGTTCGCGCTGTCGGCGCCCGCCGACCACGCGATGGTGACGGACACGCGGCGTCCCGTGCTGTCCTGGGCGGGCGTCCCCGGCACCGCGCACTACGAGGTCTGGATCAACGTCAGCCGCACCGACTACGACTTCACCGCGCCGGGCCGGCTGCTCGACCTCTACACGAAGGTCGCCGAAACGTCCGGGACGAGCTACACGCCGTCCTGGGACATCGGCGACCGGTGGACCTACCGGTGGTTCGTCGTCGCGGTGAGCGGCTCCGGCGCGCGGACCACGTCGGACATCCGCACGTTCAGCGTCTACCTCCCCGAGATCGAGACCGTGGACGACGGCGTCAACGTGGTCGGCGGCGCCCGCGACCTCAACAAGAACGGCTCGATCGAGCCGTACGAGGACTGGCGGCGGCCCGTCGAGGACCGCGTGGCCGACCTCCTCGGCCGGATGACCACCGAGGAGAAGGCGTACCAGATGTTCTACAACGCGCAGGCGTACGCCAGGTCGGGCTGGCACTTCGGCCCGGCGCAGCCGGACGACCTGCACAACGTGCTGCGCAGCGCGGCGGGCACCCGGCTCGGGATCCCGCCGGTGTCGGCGGGCGACACGATCGCCGGATACGAGACGACCTACCCGCTGCAGAGCGCCCTGGCCGCGGCGAGGGACTATCCGCTCGACTACAAGCTGGGCGACATGCAGCGCCGCGAAGAGCTGGAGGTCGGGGCGCGCGGCGTCCTCGGGCCGCTCGCGGAGGTCGGCACCAAGGTGCTGTACCCGCGCATCCAGGAGGGCAACGGCGAGAACGCGCAGGTCGCCGCCGCTCAGGTGCGGGCGCTCGTCGCGGGGCTGCAGGGCGGGCCGGAGCTGAACCCCGGCTCGGTCCTCGCGACCGTCAAGCACTGGCCGGGTGAGGGCGCCGGCGGCGAGGCCGGCATCACCTTCGACGCCGTGACGATCAAGTACCACATGATCCCGTGGCGGGCGGCGCTCGACGCGGGCGCCGTGAACATCATGCCGGGCTACGCGGGCAGCTCGTACCTCGACCCGGGCGGGCCGGGCGCGGGCAACAGCGCGCCGATCCTGCGGTACCTGCGCGACGAGCTCGGGTACACCGGGCTGATCACGACCGACTGGCTGCCGTCGAGCGCGTGGGTGAGCGCGGCCAATGCCGGGTCGGACGTGATGGGCGGCGCCGATCCCGGCGCGGCCGGGTTCTCGATGGCCGACTTCATCGCCCAGGTGCCGATCGCGCGGATCGACGACGCGGTCACCCGCGTCCTGCGACTGAAGTTCAAGCTCGGGATCTTCGACCGGCCGTACGGCGACCCGGTGAATGGGCCGTACCGCTTCCACCAGCCGTCGTACGCGGCACTGGCGAACCAGGCGGCGCGCGAGTCGATCACCGTGCTGAAGAACGACGGCGTCCTGCCGGTCAAGCTGAAGGAGGGCGACGACATCGTGGTGGCGGGGCCGCGCGCCGCCGACGGCGCCGCGTGCTGCATCTGGACGAGCTATTTCCACGCGAACTACGGCTCGCTCACGCTGCTGGACGCGATCAAGGCGCGGGCCGCGAAGGCGGGCGTGACCGTCCACCAGGACAGCGCGCCCTCCCCCGACCTCGCCGTCGTCGCGGTCGGCGAACCGTCCTACACCCACCGGACGGCCTGGGTGAACGAGCAGCCCTACCTGCCGCCCGACCAGCTCGCGCTCATCAGGCAGTTCCATGACCAGGGCGTGCCCGTGGTCGTGG
Organism: Actinomadura sp.; assembly: GCF_044508335.1. Lineage (NCBI taxonomy): Bacteria > Bacillati > Actinomycetota > Actinomycetes > Streptosporangiales > Thermomonosporaceae > Actinomadura > Actinomadura sp. The sequence continues at coordinate 7,649 of NZ_JBIQHY010000136.1, read as the reverse complement.
TGATGGACCTGCCGCGCCCGACCGTCATCACCGATTGGAACGGCCTCGCCGACGCCATCGTGATGACCTACCGGGGCGGCGAGGAGGTCGGCCCGGCGACGGCGAGCCTGCTGTTCGGCGACTACGCGCCGCGCGGGCGGCTGCCCTGGCAGCTTCCGCGCGGCGTCGAACAGATCCTCGAGCCGGGCGGCACCGACCGGCCCGAGGACGCCGTCGAGGACTGGAACATCCCCTACGACCTCGGCGCGACCGCCGCCGAACGCGCCGAGATCCGCGCCCGCATCGACGCGGGGCAGCCGCCGCCCACCGGCTACGGCGACCCGCTCTACCCGTACGGCGCCGGCCTGCAGGGCTGGTGAGCGGAAAGGCCCGCGCCGGCGCGTCCCGGCGCGGGCCGCCCGCGGCTCCGGCCGGCCGCCCGGCCGACTGCCCGGCCGAATGCGCGGGGCGGGCGCGCCGCCCGTCCCGCCTACGCGGGCGCCGCTGAGTCCGCCCGGCTCCGCGCGGTGCTCCGCGCGGCTTCGAGCAGCCGGGTCACCTCGTCCTCCGGGACGGGCGAGTCGTCGAGGTAGTAGTCGCCGATCGCGTCGAAATAGTGCGGGGTGAGGGGGCGCTCCACCTCGTCGGCGGCGTCGCGGAGCGCGTCGACGACCGCGGGCGCCCCGACCGGCACCGCCAGCACGACGCGCCGCGGCCCGCGTGCGCGCGCGGCCTCGCACGCCGCGCGGGCCGTCCGCCCGGTCGCCACGCCCTCGACGACGACGATGGCGGTGCGGCCGCCGAGCGGACCGGCAGGCGACCGGCCGGCTAGTTCCAGCGGCGCCTCCAGCGCCCGCGCCACCTCGTAGGCGATGGGGACGGCATCCGGCCGCGCCGCGATCACGACGACGTCCTGGACGCGGTACCGCCGCAGCCGCCGGCCGAGCCATCGTCCCGCCTCGCTCCTGTCGGAGTACATGCCGTCCTTCCTGGATGGGTCGCTCCTGCACTTCCCACCCAACGCCCCCGCCCGCCGCTCCGCTCCGGGCGACCGTCCCCGACCTGCGGGGACCTTGGTCCTGCCGCGGTGCCCGCCGCGGTCCCTGCCGGCGGTTCTCGGCGGCGGCCCCTACCGGCCGACCCGGTAGGTCACGTGCGTGACCAGGTCGGTGTGCGAGACCGCGACCGGTTCGAGCCCGGGGTCGCCGACGTCCGCGAACAGCCGCTCCCCCGCCCCGAGCACGACCGGCGCGATGTGCAGCCGGAGCTCGTCGATCAGCCCGGCCGCGAGGTACTGGTTCACGGTCTGCGCGCCGCCGGCGACCGCGACGTCCCGGTCGCCCGCCGCCTCCCGCGCCTTCGCCATCGCCGACTCGATGCCGTCCGTGACGAAGTTGAACGTGGTTCCGCCCTTCATCGGCACCGGTTCGCGCCCGTGATGGGTCAGGACGAAGACGGGCGCGTGGTAGGGCGGCTCCTCGCCCCACCAGCCCCTCCAGTCCGAGCCGCCCCAGCCGCCGCGGACCGGGCCGAACATGTTGCGGCCCATGATGAACGCGCCGGCGTCCGTGATCTTCTCGATGACCTCGGCGTTTGCGTCGGGCTGCTCGAACATCCACCGGTGCAGGCGCTCGGCCCCTTCGCCGAGCGGCTCCTCCAGCCGCTGGTTCGGCCCGGCGACGAACCCGTCCACGGAGATCCCGATGTCGCAGGTGACCTTGCCCATGTTCATACCTCTCTCCCCGGCGCCCCCTCGGCGCCGCTCACCAACAGGTCGGAGCCGCTCCCAGTTCCTCGACATCCCGGCGGGGGATTTCCCGGCGGAAAAGGTCCGATGCCACAGACTCCGGTCCGCTTAAGGACGGCGGCGGCTCTTGGACGCGCCGTCGGACGGGCTCACACTGGCCGTGAGACGGCGGGGGGTGGTTCCGGTGGACCCCACGGAACAGGCCGGCCGGCCGGCCCGGATCGGCCGGTACGAGCTGGTGAGCGAGCTCGGAAGCGGCGGGCAGGGCACCACCTACCTCGGGCGCGCCCCGGACGGCACGCAGGTCGCGGTGAAGGTGCTGCACCGGCAGTGGCTCAACGACCCCTACCAGCGGCGCAAGTTCGCCGCCGAGTTCGAGGCGGCCCGCAAGGTCGGCGACAGCCACACCGCCCAGGTGCTGGACGCCGACGTGTACGCCGACCCGCCCTACATCGTCAGCGAGTACATCGACGGCGGGACGCTGCACGCGTGGGTCCGCGACAAGGGGCCGCTGACGGCTGCCCAGCTCGAACGGCTCGCGGTTCAGCTGTCGTACGCGTTGCGGGCCATCCACCGGGAGGGGGTCGTGCACCGCGACCTCAAACCGGTGAACGTGCTGCTCGGCCGGGACGGCTGGCGGGTGATCGACTTCGGGGTGGCGCGGGCGATCGAGGAGTCGGGGCCGGAGGCGACGCGGTTCTTCCACTCGCCCGGCTACACCGCGCCGGAGCGGTACGCCGACGACCGCGGCGGCGGGCGCGCCGACATCTACAGCTGGGCCTGCACGATCGGGTACGCGGCGCTCGGCCGCTCGCCGGTCGTGCCGCCGCGGGCCACCGACGCGCAGCTGGCGGCCGCGATGGGGCCGCGGCTCGCCCGCATCGTCCGGGTGTGCCTGGCGGAGGCCCCGGAGGCGCGGCCGGACGCCGACGGGCTGGTCCGGATGGTGATGGACCTGCCGGCGCAGGAGCGGACGCCGGTCACCGTCCCGATGCCGCCCCGGCGGCCGCCCGCTCCGCCGCCCGGCCACCCGCCGCCCTCCGCCGCCCGGCCGCCCTCCGCCGGCCGGCGGCGTTCCCGCCGGGGGCTCCTCACGGGCTCGGCGGCCGTGCTGACCGCGGCCGCGGTCGTGGTGGCCGCCGCGGTGCTGCGGCCGGACCGGCCGGCCCGGACGTACGAGCCGCGGGGCCGCACGTCCACGCCGAGCACGCCGGCCGCCGCCCACCCGCCGGACCTGTCGGCATGGCCCCCGGAGAAGGTCTTCTCCCCGGACGAGGCCGTCGCCGCGGGCGCGGAGACGTTCACCAAGGCGGCGGACGGCGTGACGAACGGGGAGTGCGTCAACGCCGTCCACCGGTCGTCCGCCGCGAAGATCGGGGACGCCTGGTGCCTCAAGACGGTGCGGGCCCGCTACCTCGACGGGTTCTCCGTCCACCAGCTGACGCTCGGCATCATGGTCATGCACGACCCCGCGACCGCGGCCCGCTTCGCCGGCGGCCCGGCCGCGCCGCGGTTCGCGCCGCTCCCGTACAAGGGGGGCGGCTTCCCGCCGGCGGGCGACGCGGCGGACGCCGACGACTCCGGCGCCTCGGCCTTCCAGGTCGACGGCGCCTACATCGCGTTCGCCGTCGTCCGGTACGCCGACGGGCGCCCGTCCCCGGCCGGCGACCCGGAGCTGGTGGGGCTCGCGGACGCGGCGCTCCCGCATGTGGCGGGGCTGGTCCGGGAACACCGGCGGTGACGCTCCGCCGATCGGGACGCGGTTGAACCGGCGGGCGGCGGGCGGACGTGCTGTGGTTGTCGCGTTCGCGGCGGGGGGACCGAGCCCGGGGAGGACGAGCTGACTACCGATAGCCGCGCGGAGCGGGTGACAGACGAGGACGTGCAGGACGCCGGACCGGACGCGGGCGGCGGGCGGCGCAGGCGGATCGCGGCGCGGGCGCTGACCTGCGCGGCGTTCCTGTTCGTGCTGGCCGCGCTCATCACGCCGGACGAGTTCGCGCTGCTGACGCCGGGGGCGTTCGTGCGCATCCCGATCGAGGGTGTGCTCGGCGTCGGCCTGATCCTCGCGGTGCCGGCGAGGGCGCGGCGCTACACGGCGGGGGCGGCGGGCGCCGTCCTCGGGGTGCTGTTCGTGCTGAAGGTGATGGACATCGGGTTCGACGCGGTGCTCGTCCGGCCGTTCGACCTGGTGCTCGACTGGCCGCTGCTGCGGCCGGCCGTGGAGTTCGTGGAGGAGTCGGCCGGGGCGGCGGGGGCGATCGCCGCCGTCGTCCTCACCGCGGTGCTCGCGGTCGGGGTGATCGTGCTGATGTCGCTGTCGGCGCTGCGGCTCAGCCGCGCGGCCGTCCGGCACGACCGGGCGGCGGCGCGGGCGGCGGCGGTGCTCGGCGCGATCTGGCTCGTGTGCGCCCTGCTCGGCGCGCAGCTCGTCGACGGGGTGCCGGTCGCGTCCCGCAGCGCGGCGGCGCTCGCCTACGACCACGCGCTGGCGGTGCGGTCGAGCCTGAACGACCGGGCGGAGTTCGCGAAGGCCGCCGCGGTCGACAAGTTCCGCGACACGCCCGGCGACCGGCTGCTGACCGGGCTGCGCGGCAAGGACGTCGTACTCGCGTTCGTGGAGAGCTACGGCCGCTCCGCGGTGGAGAGCCCGCAGTTCGCGCCGCAGGTCGACGCCGTCCTCGACCAGGGGTCGCAGCGGCTGCGGGACGCCGGGTTCACCGCGCGCAGCGGATGGCTCACCTCGTCCACGGCGGGCGGCGGCAGCTGGCTCGCGCACGCGACGCTGCTGTCCGGGCTGTGGATCGACAACCAGCAGCGGTACCGGACGCTCGTGAACAGCGACCGGCTGACGCTGAACGGGGCGTTCCACAAGGCGGAGTCGCGGACGGTGGCGCTCATGCCGGCGATCACGCGGGCCTGGCCGGAGGGGGAGTTCTACGGCTACGACAAGGTGTACGACGACCGGAACCTCGGGTACCGCGGGCCCCGCTTCAGCTTCGCGACCATGCCGGACCAGTACACGCTGTCGACGCTGCAGCGCACCGAGCTGGCGAAGAAGGACCGCCCGCCGGTGATGGCGGAGACGGCTCTGGTGTCCAGCCACGCGCCGTGGGCGTCCATCCCGCGGCTGGTGCCGTGGGACCAGGTCGGGGACGGCTCCATCTTCAACGGGATGGGCAAGGGCTACGACGCGCCGTGGCCGCCCGGCGGGCAGATCCGCACCGAGTACCGCAAGTCGATCGAGTACACCCTGAACACTCTCGTGTCGTACATGGAGACGTACGGGAACGACAAGACGGTGCTCATCTTCCTGGGCGACCACCAGCCCGCGCCGCTGATCACCGGCCCCGGGGCGAGCCGGGACGTGCCCATCACGATCGTCGCGAAGGACAAGGCCGTCATCGACAAGATCTCCGGCTGGAACTGGCAGGACGGGCTGCGGCCCGGGAAGGACGCACCGGTGTGGCCGATGAGCGCGTTCCGCGACCGGTTCCTCACCGCGTTCGGCTGATGACCGCGGTCGGGGAGCCCGCGGCGCCTCCGGCCGAGGCGGCGGCCGGCCGGTTCCGGGCGCTGCGCCGGCACCGGCGGTGGCTGCTCGCGGCCGTGGTCGCGGCGCTGCTGGCGCAGCTGGCGTTCGCTATGGCGTCCACGGCCGCGGCCCAGTCCCCCACCATCGACGAGCCCGTGTACATCGGCGCGGGCGTCACCTACCTGCGCGAGCACGACCTGCGGTACAACCCGGAGCACCCGCCGCTCACCAAGATCCTCATCGGGGCGGGCGCGGTGCTCGGGGGCGCCCGCCTGGACGCGTCCTACACCGGGAACCAGCAGGACGTCGGGCGGCACCTGCTGTACGAGTCGGGCAACGACGCGCAGCGGGTGCTGCTCGCCGCGCGGGTGCCGGTCATGGTCCTGACCTTGCTGTTCGGGCTGGTCGTCTTCGGGTTCGCCCGCGACCTGACCGGGGCCGCGGGAGGTGTGGCGGCGCTCGCCCTCTACGCGTTCTCCCCGGACGTGATCGCGCACGGGTCGCTGGCGACGCTCGACGTGCCCGCGGCCGGTTTCCTCCTGACGTCGGTGTGGCCGGCGTGGCGGGCCCGGCGGCGGCCGCGGCGATGCGTCCCGCTCGCGGGGGCGGCGCTGGGCGCGGCGGTGGCGACCAAGATGAGCGTGCTGCCCGCCGTGCCGGTGCTGCTGGCGCTCGTGGCGGTTTCGGTGTGGTGGTCGAGGCGCTCCCGGGGTGCCGGACGGCCCGCCGCGGCGGGGCTGCTGTCGGCGGCGGCCGCCGGCGCGGTGGCCGTCGCGGCGGTGTGGGCGGCGTACCTGGCCGTCGATCCGCGGCTGCGGTGGACGGCCCCGGACGGCGTCCCGGCGATCGGCGGGCTCCGGGGCCTCGCCACGGGACTGCTGCCGTTCCCGGAGCCGTTCCGGGACGGGCTGCGCGTCCAGTTCGGCTTCGAGGACATGCGGTGGACGGGTTTCCTGTTCGGCGACACCTACCTGGGCTCCCGCTGGTACTACCTGCCGGCGGCGCTGCTGGTGAAGACGCCGCTGGGGATGCTCGCCCTGTGGGTCGCGGGCGTCGCCGCGATGGCGGCGCTGCCCCGGCTGCGCCCGGCCGCGCCGTACGTCCTGGCGCCCCCTGCGGTTCTGCTGGCGGTGGCCATGACCGGGCACCGCGACCTCGGCGTCCGGTACGCGATCTTCGTTCCCGTGTTCCTGGCGGTGGCGGCGGCCGGGGTCACGGTCGTGCGGTGGCGGGGCGTGCGGTGGCGGTGGGCGCCGGCGGCCGCCTGGGTGCTCGTGCTGTTCGTCGCGGTCAGCTCGCTGCGGGCCTACCCGTACTACCTGCCGTACTCCAACGAGGCGTTCGGCGGCCCGGCCGGGACGCACCTGTACCTGCACGACTCCAACGTCGACTGGGGCCAGGACCTCGGCCGGCTCGCCGACCGCCTCCGCGACCGCTACCCCGGCGAGGAGGTGTGGCTCGCCTACAAGGGCAGCGGCGTGCCGTCCTACTACGGCATCCGGGCGTCCGACCCGCTCGCCGTGCCGCCGGACCGGGTGCACGGCCTGCTGGTGGTGTCCGACAGCTGGATCGCCAAGGACGACCCGCGGCTGGCCCCGCTGATCGCCTCCAGCGAGCCGGTCGACGAGGTCGGCCACTCGATCACGATCTTCCGGCGGCGGTAGCTCCGCGCAGCGGACGGGCCGTCAGCGGCGGTGGGCGTGGGCGCGTGACCAGAGCCCCGGCCAGCCGCCGTGGGCGAGCCAGGACGCGGGGACGCGCAGGCCGTGCTCGGCGATCTCGTCCCAGAACACGGCGGTGTCGGCGCCGAGTTCGCGGGCGGCGGGCAGCGCCCGGGGCCAGGGGCCGTCCTCGTCGTGGAGCGTGGTGGCCGGGTAGCCGGGGACGGTGACGGTGCGCGGCGGCATCACCGCAGCGAGATCGGCGCCGGGTGCGCCGCACGCGGTGGCGACGGCGAGCGCGCAGAGCAGCGGCTCGGTCGACGGTTTCGCGAGGGCGCGCGCGATGACCGGGTCGTCGGTCAGGGCGAGCCGGCCGATCGCGCGGCGGATGCGGCGCGCCACCAGGTCGAGGGCGTACGCGTCGGCGATGGACGGGTCCTTGACGAGCCTGCGCAGCGTCTTCGGCAGCGGCGGCTCCCCGAGGAGCAGCGGGAGCCGGTCGAACCGCTCGCGCAGGGCGGGGTCGAGGGCGCCGAGCGCGGACGCGAGCGGGCGGTGCCCGGTCGCCTCCCACAGCCCGACCAGGTCGGCGGCGCCCTCGCCGAGCGCGCGGCGGACCGCCCCGGCCAGCTGCGCGGGGCCGAACAGCGCGACCAGGAAACCGGCGCGCTGCCCAGCCGGTGCGCGCCGCCGATGCCGACGACCCGCAGGGCCGCGAGGACGGCGT